>QHXG01000268.1 GCA_003222845.1 Acidobacteriota bacterium
GAGACGCTATGAGATGGTGGAAGAGTCAGAACTGGGCTGCCGGTATTTAATCGGCGTGAAAATCACCCAGATCGAGGGTGAGGATCGCGAACGTTATCTGAGTTTCCTGGCAGAAGGTCTGGGACGACAACTCGCAGTTTCTTGACCCGTACGGTCATTTGAAAACCAGGGAACCAAACACCTGAGGCACGTGGAAGTTCGGTTGCGGCGTGAGCGTTGGTTGCCAAGCGAGATAACCGCGATTGGGATCTTTGCCGACGCAGCGAAACAGATTCACGCGCCAGCGCTCGCCCTTTTGCGGCTCGTGAATCCAATGATTCCAGGGGATGCGCATGGCGATCGTGACGCGACCATTTTCCACGCTTGGGGCGGTAGTCATGTGCGAGTTGAATTGCCAATCAGATTCGCGTTTCTGCGCGGTCCAATGGATAGCTACGTCGAGCCACTCACCGGTCGGGGCCGCTTCGAACTCCAGATAGCGTTCAATGAGGTGCGGGTCGGGCGCGATGAAAATCTCGCAAACGTCGCGATCCCAAAGCCCCATCGTCTTGGTCAGGTTCTGAGGCTTTTCGCTGATGACTAGCGGCTCAGCCTGATGACAAACAAAGCGAACGTGAAGCGCTTTGGTTGACCAAAGAATTCGCGCCTCCGCGTGGCGACCATCAGGCGCAGGCGCTCCCGACCAGTAACGATCTATGCGGACAACCTGCGCGTGGTTCCATTCAGCGCTTCTCAGATCAGCGACATTCAGCTCGTTGGCCGTGTGTCGCGCGTGAATGATTAGCGTCTCGTCCGTCATTGGCAAACTCCATCAACGTCACCACCTGCGGTAGCGGATGGTTGATCCTCTTAATCCAGTCCGCTCGGTATCACACGTCAACCGCCGCTACCGCGGACGGTTCTGACTTACTCACTGAACTGCAAACGATGCGCGGGCGCGCGATAAACCATCTGTTCGTCTTCCTCGTCCTCCTTTGCCGGCGTGTGCCAGGAAGGATCGGCGTACTGCAATTTATAAAGTTTCCAATACAAGCCGCGCAGACTGAGTAAGTCCTGATGCGATCCTTGTTCGCGAATTTTGCCGTGGTGCATCACGATGATGTTGTCGGCGCGCTGAATTGTCGATAGCCGGTGCGCCACGATGACTGACGTGCGGTCGCGCATTACGCGGCCGATGGCCGCTTGAATCAATTGCTCTGTTTCGGTGTCAATCGAGCTGGTTGCTTCGTCCAGAATCAACAGTGCCGGATCGAACGCCAGCGCGCGCGCAAACGAAATCAATTGTTTTTGTCCGACTGATAATCCGGCGCCTCGCTCGCGAACTTCCGATTTATAAGTCTCTGGCAGGCGCTCAACGAAGCGATCGGCGCGGACTTCCGAGGCGGCCCAACGCACGCGCTCGTCGGAAATATCTTCGCGGCCCAGGCGAATGTTGCTCTCGACCGTGCCGGTAAAAAGAAAGATGTCCTGCAAAACAACGGCGAAGTTCTCGCGCAGCGACCGCAAATCCCAATCGCGCACGTCGACGCTATCGAGCAGAATTCGACCCTTCTGCACATCATAGAAGCGCATCAATAGATTCGTGATCGTGGTTTTGCCTGAACCCGTATGCCCGACCAATGCTACCGATTGCCCAGGCGAGACGGTAAACGAAACGTCTTTCAGAACCCACTCGTCGTCATTATAGGCAAACCAAACATTTTCAAATTCGATCCGGCCCTCCGCGCGGCCTTTCTTGAGCGGTTTAGCGGGCGTCGTGATCGCGATTGGCAGGTCGAGTGCCTTAAAGATCCGGTGTGAAGCGACGACCGCTCCCTGCAACACATTGTATTTGTCCGAGATGTCGCGGATTGGTTGAAACAAAAATCCCGAATACTGAATAAAGGCGACCAGTGCGCCGAGACTCAGCGCGTTCTGCATCACGCGGTAACCACCGAACCATATAATCAGTGCAATGCCCACGGCGCCAATGAAATCAACCAGCGGGAAAAAGACCGCATAATAAAAAATCGTGTCGATGTTGGCTTTGCGATGCTCGTCGTTGATTTCCGCAAAGCGGCGCAACGACTTGGCTTCGGCGTTGAAGATCTGCACGGTCTGCGCGCCTGAGAAGTGCTCCTGCAAAAAGGCGAAGATGCGCGCGACGCGCGTGCGCACCAGGTCGTAACCGCGTCGGGCGCCTTTACGGAACCAGGTGGTGGCCGCGAAAAGCATCGGCACCGTCAGCAGAGATACGAGCGTCAGGCGTACGTCCATCCAAGCCATCACGGCGATAATCGCGACAATCATCACCAAATCACCGAGCAAGTCAGTGACGCCAGACGTGAACAGCTCGTTCAGCGCGTCCACGTCGGCGGTCAGCCGCGTCATGATCCGTCCGACTGGATTGCGATCGAAATAAGCGACCTCCTGGTGCTGCAGCTTGTCATAGATTTCGCGGCGCAGATCGAACATAACGTACTGGCCGATGCTGTTGAGGAGGACAGATTGAAAATATGAAAAGATGAATCTGGCTAATTGGACCGCGACGAAGATCAATGCAAAGAGAGTAACGCCTTCGGTCTTGCGTGGAATGATGAACCAATCGATCGCGTATTGCGTGAACTTTGGCTGGAGGATGCCCAGTAGATTTAGGACCAACGTCAACCCCAGCGCCGGAATCAGCAGTCGTAAGTAAGGCTTCAAATAGCGCAACAGCCGGCGCGCGATTTGCCAATCGTACGTCTTGCCAATGGCTTCTTCTTCGTGAAATTGCTTTACCGCCGTGGACATCAGATTTCAGATCTGTCAGGTCTCGGACTGCCTGGAGGAAACTGCTCGCACGTGCTCCTTCTTCGGAAAGTGTAACAACATTCCGATCACCGCCATGGCAAACGCGAAGCGATAATTACGCGAGCCCGTGATGAAGTGATCCATGAGTCCGAAAAGCGCGGTGACCTCGCAGAGAGCGAAGCCGATGATATAAGCATTCAACAAGAGTTCAATTTTCTGTCTTTCAATTGCCTGTTTTAATCGGTGATGCTTAATCAACATTGAGGCAATGACGCAGACCAGACTGATGCTGAACAGAATAGAACTTATCGTTCGATCAGCAGCGCCTGAGCCGGGCACAAAAACGGCAAGAGCTAGAAAAAAGCCAAGACTTACCATCATCGCTATCCAAAGAATGAGCATCGTTTGATAGCGGGCGGCAACTCTTGCCTCCGCTTCCTGTGGATTTACAAATTGCATGCTGGTCACACTTTTATACTGCCGCCAATTCCTCTTCCAGCAACTGCCGTTCGTACAGATCTGCATACTCTCCCCCGCGCGCGAGCAGTTCAGAGTGTGTTCCCTGTTCGATGATCCGGCCTTCATCGAGCACGCAGATCACGTCGGCGTCACGGACGGTCGAGATGCGGTGCGACACAATAATGCTCGTGCGTTCGCGCATTACGGTTCGTAGTTGTGTCAGGATCTTCTCCTCCGTGTATGTATCTACCGATGATAGCGCATCATCGAGAATCAGAATCTTTGGCTCGCGAAGTATGGCGCGAGCGATCGCCGTGCGCTGCTTCTGGCCGCCGGAAAGCGTAATCCCTCTCTCGCCAACCAGCGTGTCAAAGCCGTCCGGAAAATCACGCACATCATCAGCCAGTCCGGCAACATCCGCAGCAGACTCAATCTGTTGACGCTCCGTCTGATCGACTCCAAAAGCAATGTTCTTGGCGAGTGAATTGCTGAACAGAAAAGTCTCCTGCGGTATGTAGCCGATCGCCGATCGTAGTTGGGCCAGCGGATAATCGGCGACTGGAACGCCGTCGATGAACACGGTGTTCGGCGGCGCGTCCAGCACACGTGGGATCAGATTCACCACGGTTGATTTGCCGCTACCGGTGCGGCCGACGAACGCAACCGTCTGACCGGCCTCTATCGTGAGGTTAATATCTCGCAAAACCGGCTCGCTTGTTGGGTGATGGCGGAAGGTAAGATCGCGAAGTTCGATCCTTCCGGCAATCGGCGGTTGCTGTTTTACTCCAGGCGAATCAGCGATCGCGGGTCTCACGTTCATGATTGACTGCATTCGTTTCCAGCTTGCCAGACCGCGCTGATAGAGATTCACGACGTAACCAATCGCAATCAGCGGCCAAATCAAGCGGAATAGATACATGTTGAATTCGACAAATTGTCCCCGGGTGATCTCGCCGCGCACGGCCTGTGGCACACCCACCCAGAAAATAAAGAAGAACCCGAAGCCGATCAGAAACATTATCAGCGGGCGCATCAAAGCATCGATGCGCACCAGGCCCAGGTTTTTTTGCGCGTACTCCCAGTTCAATCGATTGAAAGCGTCAATCTCGGCGCCTTCCTGTGCATACGCACGCACTACACGCACGCCGGTGAAATTCTCCTGGGCTCGCGCGGTGATCTGCGCAAAGAAATCCTGAATCTTTTCAAATCTGACGTGGACCTGCTGCCCAAAAACTTTCACCGTCAGCGAAACCAGCGGCATGGTCACGAACAAAAGCAGTGTCAGCTTCCAATTAATCGCAAACAGGATCGGCAGAATGATGATGACGACGAATACTGTCTGTAGCGAGTACATGATCATAGGCCCGGCAAGCTGACGCACGGCACTGAGGTCGTTCGTCGCCCGCGCCATCAGATCGCCGGTGCGATGCTCGTGGAAGAACGAGAGCGGTTGATTGACCAGACGCGCGTAGAAGTCGTTTCTCAGATCGTATTCGACATGCCGGGACATACCGATGAGAATACGCCGCTGCAGAAAAAGAAAGAGGCCGCTGAACGCGCTGGCACCCAGAACTTTCGCCGCGGCGATGGTCAGTTTGGTCCAGGTAACCTCGGTCCATTTGGCATCGATGGCGCGGCCGACAATCAACGGAATGCTCACGTTGAAGATAACACCGGCGATGATGCAGACGATTCCGACAATCAGCGAAGCGCGGTAAGGCCGAAAATACCGCAGAAATTGGCGTTGATCATTCATGAACCCGAAGAGATATGACTCCCGACCTTCCAAGCACGCAAAGGTCGAAACAGTTCGGCTCCGAGTTTAGCAGGATTGTTTTGAAATTCTGAATCTGACCGAACCTGTGGGTCGCGTTGGCCTCATGCGTCCCATAGGTCACATCGTATGCTCAGCGATGTCCGCGGGCGGGTTGCGGTGTGAACGAATCAATTCCAGGGCGTCTGACGTTGTGTCGAAAACGCAAACTCGGTTTCGGCCGGCGCGTTTCGCACTGTAAAGCGCAGCATCGGCGGCAGACACGAGTTCGGCGCGAGCGGATGCCTGCGAGGGAAAAGTGGCAATGCCGATCGACGCCGTTATGTTGCCGTAGCCAGGAATCTCGATCTGTTCGATCCGGGCGCGCAGGCGCTCGGCGACAATAAGCGAGCCCTCCGCAGACGCCTGCGGCAAAATCAGGGCAAACTCGTCGCCGCCAAATCGCGCCGCGGAATCGACGCCGCGCAGTTCCTGGCGGAAACAAGCTGTCAATCGGCGTAGCGCGTCATCGCCGGCATCATGACCGACAGAATCGTTCAATTGCTTGAATCGATCCAAGTCGAGCATCAGGAGGGACAAAGGCTGATGCAGCCGCCGGGCCATTTGCAGATCCTTATCAAGTTGCATCTCGAACGAGCGACGGTTGTAGCAGCCAGTCAGCGCGTCGGTGAGCGCCTGTTGTTGAATCTTCGCAAATAATTCTGCGTGATTCACAGCTACCGCCACTTGATCGGCCACTGTGCGCAACAACAGGATTTCATTTTCGTTCCAGACGCGGGCCGGATCCGCGACCGTGACCTGCAAGGCGCCGATCGCACGCTCATGGAGAATGAGGGGCACGACTGCGGTCGGAAGTCTCTCGGCGCTCGAGCCTGATTCATCGCTGCCATCCTGCACGATTACTTCCGGACGATCCCTGAGACGCTGGCAATGAAGATCGAGAGTTTCCGTGATCGACTCTCGATGCAACCCGTCTGGCTCCGATCCGTCGTTAAAATAAACGTAGGTCAAAGCTTGCTCTTTTGTCTCGCCTTCTACTCGCAAGGCGCAGCTCAGGACCTTGAGTGCGGTTCCCACTTCGTCAACTGTCTTTTGCAGGATGACTCCCAATTCCAGTGACTCGCGGATCGCGGTGGCGATTCTATTCACGGCAATTTCGCGCCCGGCTTGTTCCTGTAGCAGATGTGCGAGTTTGGTCGTGACACTCAGTGTGAGTTGCAATGACGTGGCTTTGGGCATGGACGTGCGCACCGCCGAACCAAACGCTGTTGCCTGATATGGATGCTCCGCGCTAACCCGGGCCATTAGATATTCCAGCGCTGAGTAAACCACGTCCGGCTCGAACGTCCAGATAACTTCATCGCCCCCAACTGCGTCGTTGGTGGTTTCATGCACAGTGGTCAGGAGAGCGGAAAAGCGCGCGTCCGCGATCACCAGAAAATGCTCGTTCGCGCGGTTGTCTTCCGCCTGGCGCAGTATCAAGGGAGCGCCACCACCTTCATGGCCTACCAATTCGTTGAGCGCGTCACCATGGCGAACAAAAAAGAACGCTCGGCGCCCGGGTTGGGCCAACTGGCGCACTCGCGCGTTTTCGCGCACATTGCGCCGGGCTGAAAGTGGCAGCCCTTCGATTACCAGGGCGTTGAGATTATTTTCCAGGACGACGTCTTCGAAGTAACGGTGCAACTGCGTGATCGTCGAATACGCGCAGCGCACCGGCCGAAGCTGACGAGCGTGCTGAGCCACAAGTGCTTTATAGAGCGAAGACATCTTTGAATGGTTTGGGGCGGGCGGAACAGTTATGGCTCGTCTGGGGACAAGCCGAAACAATATTGGCATTTTAGAACCCAGCTTGTCTAGAAAAATCTCAATTTCCTTGGATTGTTGGCAAGTTATGCCACCTTTAGGTAGCTCGTAACCGCCGTGGCGACCAGGACTCCGGCGTTGGTGACTTCGACTGAGAGCACAAACAATCGTCGGCCCGCGCGTACGATGCGCGCCGTCGCGGTGAGGTGCCCGGCAGTAATCGGTCTTAGATAATGGATAGTTAGATCCGTTGTAGTGACGCGTTCATTGAGATCGATCTTGGTCAAGACGGCGAATGCTGCCGCAGTGTCGATCAAAGAAGCGATGGCTCCGCCATGTACTACACCCTGGTTCTGTTTCAATTCGTCGCGAACACTCAGATGGATGCTGACTTCCCCAAGCCCGACTTCGCCTAGCTCGAGACAAAGAAGTCTGGCGAATGGAACTGAATGAAACGCGTCGCGAGCGCGCTTGATCCGCGCTGGGTCCAAATCGTTTTCGCTCATTCGCGATAACCCGGGTCGGTCGGTTCCACAATCACCGCCGTTCCGTAAGCCAGCACTTCAGTCACGCCGGTTGAAATCTCAGTGGTGTCATAGCGCATGCCGATGATCGCGTTGGCGCCGATCTCGGATGCGTGTTGAATCATGATCTCAAACGCGTCGCGCCGGGTTTCTTCACACATCTTCGTCCAGATCGTAATGTTGCCGCCAACCACTTGCTGGAGTGCCGCGCCCAGCGTCGCAAAGACGTTGCGCGAGCGCACTACGATGCCTCGCACGACACCCAGATTTTGCGTGACCCTAAAATTCGGCAGCTCAAACGCCGTCGTCGCCATTTGATGAGACACCGAATAGCGCGGCGGACTTACCTGGTAGGGAGCGCGTTGGGGAACGGGATCGATGTTCATAGTTTGGTCCTTGATGTTTCGTTGTAGATTTGGCATTCGACCTTTGTTGGCTGATGAGTATCGGGTGTGCTTGAAGGTGGAACTCCAAGACGACTAACGTCGATACAAAGCCTTGCGGCCTTTTACAGTTTCAGCGCGTTTTGTCGATCTCTGCTTAGGATGCCACAAATAAATTTCTAAATCGCAGCGGGCACTATCATCGAACTTTACGCCTTCAGTTTCCAGCATTCGCTGTTGTTTGTCTGAAGGTAGTGCCAAGCGTGCCGTGGAGCAGCGGCCTTGCGAATTGATCACGCGATGCCAAGGAGTGTTTCCTTCATCAGCCCCGTGCATCACAAAGCCAACTGTGCGCGGCGTGTAACCTTCGCCCAACATGTACGCGATCTGTCCGTAGGTCATCACGCGGCCAGGCGGTATGCGGCGCACGATTCTGTAGACGCGTTCGCGGTACTGCCGATCAGGCTTGCGCTTTTCCGTCATATGACCAATACGTCCTATAGGTCACATAAGTCTTATTTGCTTCGCAGCACAACGCGCGCCGGCGCGCCATCACCAGCGCCTTCGGCAATCTTCAGCGGCAGACATATCAAATCGTAGTCACCCGCCGGGACCGCGCTGAGGTTCAATCCTTCGACAATCACTACATTGTTCGAGAGCAAAGTTAGATGAGTGCGGTGATCCCCGGAGTGAAACTTCTCAATCGAGAGATAATCCGTCCCTACGAGCTTCACTCCCATTTCGATCAGTTTCTCGGCGGCCTCGGGCAGGAGGTGCGTGAAGTCCTTGCGAAATCCTTCGTTCCAGAAGCTGGAATTCCGGGTGTGGAACAAAACGCGTTCCGCATGGTCGAGACCGCAGCCGGAGAGAAAGTCCGGATCGATCTCCGTCATTTCATCCGGCACGCGTATTACTCGCGCCGGGCCAATCAAAGTTTCAAGCGAGAGCGCATCGATCTTTCGCGCGCCCTCAATGAAATGCGCTGGCGCATCCACATGCGTTCCCGTGTGCGCGCCGAAATGCAGAAAAGAAACGTTTGCGGAATCGCCCTTCGTCATCGCCGACCAAGCCTTGACCTCCACGCCGACATCGCCTTCGTAAATGGGCATGCCCGAGCGAATCGGGACGCTGACATCGTAAGTCTTCATCTCTTGTTTGTTCGCGGTCGCCGACAACTATAAACGGAAAGCGACTAAGGACAAAGAGGTGTATGAAATAACACAGAGTGTTCCCGATTAGATTGCGGGCTTGTCCGCGTTTTTTTGAGCTCAGATCAGATCTGGCGGACAAGACCGCAATCTAAAACGGGAAGTTTTCCAGCTACTACAAAAACCCGACTAAAGACGCTACTCTAACGCCTGGGTAATATGAATGTGCGCAATGATTATCGCCTGCCCCGGATGGCTGCGTCGAGCTATCTCAATACTGCGCCGCTGATTTGGAGCTTCATTCAAGGCTCTCAGCGAGGAGCGGTTGAACTATCTACCGATAAAGCGCCGGCTCGCTGCGCAGAAATGCTCGCCAGCGGCGAAGTCGATGTGGCACTCGTTCCAGTCATCGAATATCAGCGTCTCTCGGACATTCTGATCATCCCTGACGTTTGCGTCGGGTCGCGTTCTGCCGTCCGCAGCGTGGTTCTCGCGACCAAACTCAACAACCTGAAGAAGGTCAAGCGCGTCGCCCTCGACGATTCATCGCGCACCTCAGTCGCCCTGGTCAAAATTATTTTCCGCCAGTTCCTGGGGTTTGAACCAGAGTGGCAGACGACGCGGCCTGATCTCAGATCGATGCTTCAACATAGCGACGCCGCTCTGATAATCGGCGATCCGGCGATGAAGATTCCACGCGATCAATTTCGTGTCTTTGATTTGGCGACGCTATGGCATGAATTTACCGGCCTTGGTTTTGTGTTCGCGATGTGGATAGCGCGAAAGGATCGAGTTGGAGAGATTCGCTCAATTGACTTCGCCGCCGCGCGTGATGAAGGATTGGCGAATCTGGAAGCGATCGCTCGGCATTACGCAAAACAAATCGGACTGACTGAAGATGAGATCAGAAATTACCTGACTGAGAACATTGAGTTTAGTGTCGATGAGGAATTGCGGAAGGGACTAACGCTCTATTTCGACCTGGCTCAAGCGCATAAACTAACCGACGCGACAAAGCCGCTCGAATTCATCTCGTCTTGATGCGAATCTCTACGTCGCTGGTTGCGCGCTTCGCCCTGTTCGCCGCGCGAACCGGCGCCAACACCCTCTGTAAATCGCGAAGTCGCTCTGCAACCGACAGTTTTTCTGAAATCGGTCGCTCGGCACGCCGCTTTCGACGCTCTTCCATCTCTCGATAAAGTTCTGCAACGTCGTGTTCTTTGCTCATTTCAAAAAAATCCTTCTGTAATCGCGCCACTTTTCTGACAAGCCGTGCCGCTTGATTACATCCTCCAACGGAGTCAATTTCACTGCATCCTGTGATAAGAACATCTCAATGCGCGCAATGTCTTTTGGCCGTCCTACATTCAACATTATAGCAACCAGATGTTCTGGTAAGACCACCCTGACTGGAACCTCATCAACATTTAGGATCTGGGCGTTGAGGTATGCTTCGCGTTCAAGCGGAGTCGTGGCAGGAACAAATTGAACAGGCCATCCTTCGACAACGACTCCCTCCTTTTCTACTTTAGTGTAACCGTGGGCTTTCAAATAATCCCACCCGGGCAACTCTATGATCACCGGATCTTCGGGCGTCATTACGAAAACATCCAAGTCTTCCGTTGAGAATGGCTCAACGTAGAAGATCGCCCCAATCGCGCCGGCGACGGCATAGTTCTCAATGACGCCGTCCGCGACCATTTGATTCAGAACCGCGAAGGTTTCTTTCATAACAACTACTTAATCGCCATCAGCGCTTCGATCTCTCCTGCATCCTTGGGGACCTTGTGCGTCAGCACACGCGCGCCGTTTTCAGTAACCAGGACGTCGTCTTCGATCCTGACGCCGATGCCGAGATATTTTTCGGGAACATCTTTGTTGAATTCTTCGGGAATGTTACTCGTATCGGGCGAAATGTAGAGGCCTGGCTCGATCGTCATTACCATGCCCGGTTCGGCTGGGCGTGATTCGCCCTTGAAATAGTATCTGCCGGCGTCATGTACGTCGATACCGAGAAAGTGACCGAGGTTGTGCATGTAGAACTGCATGTACTTCTTCTCTTCGATCAGTTTCGCCGGCTCGCCTTTGAGCAAACCCAGATTCACCATGCCTTCGGTAAGCATTTCAATCGAGTGTGTCTTTAAGTCCTCCAGTCGCACACCCGGACGGACCATGTCTATACAGGACATCTGCGTCGTCAAAACCAAGTCGTAGATGTCGCGCTGCGCCTGCGTGAATTTGCCGTTGATGGGAAATGTGCGCGTAATGTCGGAAGCGTACCCTTGATACTCCGCGCCGGCATCGACCAGGAGCAGATCGCCATCGCGCAACGTGCCCTGATTGCTGATGTAATGCAGCACGGTTGCGTTGGCGCCTGAGCCGATGATCGAAGTGTACGACGGCCCGGCGGAGCCATGGCGGCGAAAGATCGATTCGATTAGCGCTTCAACCTCGTATTCCTTCATGCGGGGCCGCACGGCTTTCATCGCTTCGACATGCGCTTCGGCGGCGATGTCGGCGGCCCGCTGCATGATTTCAATCTCCTCACTGCTCTTGAAAACGCGCATCTCGTGAATGATCGAGCTGGGATCGACAATCGTCTGTGGCGGCTCGAGCGGCTTCCGATTCGTTTCACGCATCAGTGTTAGCTGGCGAATGATCTTTTGATCCATTTCGGGCGTGGTGTGCCCGAACGCGTAATAGAGAGCCGAAGGACCATCCAAAATCTCGGCGAGCTTTTCATCGAACTCCGACAGCGGAAACGCCTCGTCGGCGCTGTAGTCGCTCACGGCGCCGTCGACCCCGGCGCGATAGCCCTCCCAAATTTCGCGTTCGCGATCGCGCGGACGAACAAACAGCGTGAACTTCTTTTCTTTTGCTGGAGCGACGACAGCAATAGCGTCCGGCTCTTCAAAGCCCGTCAAATAAAAGAAGTCTGAGTTTTGTCGATAGCGATAGTGCGTGTCGTGCGAGCGCACCGATTCGCGGGCGGCGGGAATGATGGCGACAGAATTAGGATCCATGCGGCGCATGAATTCAAGAAGCTGCGGTTTGATCATCGTCTCTCCTAGTTGGGTCCAGATTGGAAATCGTATTGTAGCCGACTCTTCATTCCTTGTCAGAACCGCCTGCTGTAGCGGGCGGTTGATCTCAGATCATTAGTCGCGCTCGGGACTAAGAGATCAACCGCCCGCTACCGCAGGCGGTTCTGACATGAGATAATCGGCAGCAATGGCCCAAAGCATTCCAGCCAAATCCACCGGAGCCGAACTCATTTCTCGCGATCCCGTAAGCGGCGAAGAGATCGGCCGCGCACCAATCGTGATGCCGGAAGATGTTGCCCGCGCAGTGGGTCGCGCCCGCGAGGCGCAGAGCGAATGGGCAATTCTCACATTTCGCGAGCGCGGGCGGCTCATAATGAAAGCGCGAAAGATCATCCTGGGAGAGTTGGAAGAGATCGCTTCGCTTATCTCACGAGAGACCGGCAAACCGGTATCAGAAGCGGTTGCTATGGAGTTGGCGACGACTCTTGATTTGATGCAGTACTTTGCGCGGAAGACGGCGAGCTTGCTGCGGCCGCGTCGAGTCAGCGTCGGCCTATACTGGTCGATGGGCCGCTCGTCTTACGAGATTTACAAACCACTGGGAGTCGTTGGCATTATCTCGCCCTGGAACTTTCCCTGGGCCACGCCGCTCGACGAAGTCGTAATGGCGCTGATGGCAGGAAACGCAGTCGTGCTCAAACCCAGCGAGCTGACGCCGCTTACAGGTTTGAAAATCAAAGATGTGTTCGATCGGGCTGGTCTCGCGGATGGCCTCTTACAAGTCGTTACCGGCGATGGATCGACCGGCGCGGCTCTGGTCGGTTCGGGTGTAGACAAGATCATGTTCATCGGCAGCGTCGCCACTGGCAAGCGCGTCGCCGAAGCAGCGGCCAGCTATTTGACTCCCGTCGTGCTCGAACTCGGCGGCAAGGACCCAATGATCGTGCTGGACGATGCCAACGTTAAGAACGCTGCCCGCGGCGCCGTCTGGGGAGCTTTCGCTAATTCAGGCCAGGCCTGCGCCTCGGTCGAGCGTTGTTATGTTCATGAAAGCATCGCCGACCAGTTCATCAAAGAGGTCGTTGCGGAAACCAAAAGCTTGCGTCAGGCGAACCTCGGGTCAGAACCGGGAGCAGTAGCCGACCCGGCGGAGGAATCCATCGATATCGGATCTATGACCAGCGAACACCAACTAAGAACGGTCGAGAGACACGTACACGAAGCCACCACGAGAGGCGCGATTGCGTTGACCGGCGGAGAGCGAGTAGGCCCGGGCTTTAAGCCGACCGTACTGACGAACGTAAACCATGAGATGGACGTGATGCGCGAAGAAACTTTCGGCCCAGTCCTTCCCATCATGACATTCAAGACTGATGATGACGCGGTTCACTTGGCCAACGACAGCGTTTACGGACTGGCGGCTAGCGTCTGGACCAGCAACCTCTCGCGCGGAAAGCGAATTGCCGAGCGCATCGACGCGGGTACGGTCATGATAAACGAGGCTCTCTACACTCATGGAATCGCGCAGACGCCCTGGGGCGGCGTGAAGCAGAGCGGATTCGGCCGAACGCATGGCCGCGCCGGTTTGCTGGAACTCGTCAACCCCCAACACATTCACGTGAATCATCTGTGGTTCATTCCCGATCTCTGGTGGTTCAACTACACGCCGCCAGCCGGCCAACTATTTCGCGGATTTGCCAGGCGATTTGCCTCGGGATCGATTTTACAAGCTTCGCTCTTGCTGCCCCAGATGATTCGGCGTTGGTTGGAGCGCCGCGATTGAGGTTTTAAGTAAAGCCCGTTCTGGACGTGCGAAAGGGGCTGTCGTTAGCAAGCAAGAACTCTGTTCTTAGCAAGAACTCTTGCGCGAGTTCTTTGCCTGTGGTAGCGTGTTTGCGAACATCGGATGAGTTCAAGGGAACCCATTAGCTAAAACTTGGAAACAACAGCATTGGCACTCTTCATCGTGTGATACCCTGTTCGCGGTCCTGATCGCCTGTGCAATTCTAAAATCAATTGGGAGGAATAAAATGAAAGTCGCGAGATTAGTTATTGCACTAACAGCCACGTGTGCGCTCATCGCCATTCTGGTGCTGCCGCAAATCATCGAAGCCAAACGACGGGCTGCCAATTCTGCACCACAAGGTCGCTCTGAAGTGATCACGGGATCTTCAGTTCACAACGACAAATCTGAGCCTCTGCGCGACATGAAGCAGTTGCCAATCATGAGAAAGCCTGAGCGCGAGGCGAATGAGAACCCGCGAATTTCACACTCGCACCGAGACGTAACAGATCCCGTGGTACAAAACGCGGCGACGGCGTCCGTCACGGCGAATATGCCGGGGACGACGCTTAACTTCGACGGCATTCCATTCCGTTTCCGGGTGTGGCCTGCAATTGCGCTCCGCCCGATACGAACGGAGAAGTCGGAGCTACGCAATACGTTCAGATCGTCAACGAAGGCTACCAAGTTTTTGACAAGGCCTCGGGCGCATCGCAGTTGGGTCCCTCAGGCATAGCGACTTTGTGGAGCGGCTTCGGCGGCGTTTGCCAGAACAGCGGTAGTGGTGATCCGGTCGTACTCTATGATCAGCTTGCAGATCGATGGGTGATCAGTCAGTTTGCGGGCGCTAGCGTGCCGACAGATGAATGCATCGCGGTTTCGACTACCGGTGACGCGACCGGATCGTATTTTCGGTACGACTATCACCTGGGTTCGAACTTCTTCGATTATCCAAAGCTCGCCGCCTGGCCGGATGCCTATTACATGAGCATGAACGTCTTTAATTCGACCGGGACTGCGTTCCTCGGACCGCAACCGTTCGCTTTTGATCGCTCGAAGATGCTTGTCGGATTGCCCGGCACGTTCGTCAGCACCGGCATCACGGGCGGATCATCGGAAGAATCTTACCTGCCGGCGGATCTTGACGGATTATTGCCACCTCTCGCGGGCGCGCCTGCCACGTTTGTTGAATGGCCGGGGGGCGGAAGTTATCGAACGTTTCACTTCCACGTAGACTTCGTTACGCCGTCGAATTCTACGTTCACGTTGTTCGGTAGCCCTGCGGCTGCGGGATTTACCGTACTGTGTTCGACGACCCGGTCATGCGTGCCTCAAGCCGGAACTACTTCAAGGCTGGACGGCATCGGCGATCGGCTGATGTTTCGATTGGCGTATCGAAATTTTGGCGATCATGAATCTGTGGTTGGAAACTACACTGTCAGCGCTAACAGCGTCGCCGGCGTTCGGTGGTTCGAATTGCGCAACGTGACGTCCGGGCCAGTGAGTGTCTTTCAAGAAAGCACGTACCAGCCGGACGCGACCTGGCGCTGGATGGGAAGCGCGGCGATGGATCAGCAGGGAAACATCGCCATCGGCTACAGCGCATCGAGCGGTTCGATCTTTCCGCAAATCCGATACGCTGGACGGTTGGCGACTGATCCGCTTAACAGTCTCTCGCAAGGCGAGTCGACGTTGTTTGCGGGCACCGGCAGTCAGACTGGAACCAGCAGTCGCTGGGGAGACTACAGCGACATAACCGTCGATCCGATAGACAATTGTACTTTCTGGTACACGACCGAATATTACGCGTCGACAACGAGCTTCAACTGGCGGACGCGCATCGGCTCGTTTAAGTTTGCTGGCTGTGGTGTTAACCCGACACCGACACCGACACCTACACCTACACCGACGGCAACGCCAACGCCAACGCCGACAGCTACGCCGACACCAACTCCGACACCAACTCCGACTCCGACACCGACGCCGACGCCGGTTCCAAATGCTCCAAGCAACTTGACGGCGACGGCAGTTTCGTCAAGTCAAATCAATTTGTCGTGGACGGACAACTCCGGAGACGAGAACGGCTTTAAGATCGAGCGTTGTCAGGGTAATAACTGCACGAACTTTGTGGAGATCGCTCAGGTGCCGGCGAACACCACCAGTTATCCAGATT
>QHXG01000269.1 GCA_003222845.1 Acidobacteriota bacterium
GAATAAGATTGGTTTGGTGCGCTATGAACCTTCTTTGGAAAAGCATGATCATTGTTTTCTTGTTTCTTGTCGGCACTGCTTTTCTTTTCATCAGCCACGCCGAACGAGGCGACAACTTGGTTGCACTGGTAGCCTGGAACAACGATCATTCGAAGGAGCCGACTAAACGCGAGCGTGGGATGTTGGGTTTACCGATCAATGGCCAAGTCCGAACGAAGGGATTGCCGGTGGGTCTCTGGGGCGGAGAGCACATTAGCTTAGAGGTTACTAAGCAGGGCGCCACGATCGAATACGACTGTGCTCATGCAAAGATAGAGCAACGAATCGCCCTCGATCGACGAGGCCGGTTTGAGGTTGCTGGAACGCAGGTTCAAGAACGCGGGGGACCGGTTCGTCAAAACGACGAATCTGCAGGCTATCCTGTCCGGTTCACGGGCCAGGTTAGGGGCAAGGGAATGAAGCTAAGCGTTAGAAAGAGCGCCACAAAAGAGATGATCGGAACTTTCACGTTGGTTTACGGGGCTCAACCCAGACTCAGAAAATGTAAATAACACGTATTCTAATTTGAATAAGACGACCGGGTACGTATTGAAGACCTTTGACCTTTCGACTTACAAGGGACGAACAATTCGGGTTTACTTCCTCGGCACGGAAGACAGTTCACTGCAAACGTCGTTTGTGATCGACGACACGGCGGTCAACGTGCAGTAGTGTTAAGGCAGTAGCCCGACCGTCAGGGAGGGCGTTAAGGTTCACAGCA
>QHXG01000793.1 GCA_003222845.1 Acidobacteriota bacterium
CAAAGATGCCGCGGAGGTAATCGAAAAATTGGAGAACCTCGAAAAGAAAAACCCTGGTCGGACGAGAGAGAACGTTACGGACGACGATGTTCTTGGCGTTTGGGCCAACCGGAAAGAAGCTCCCGACGAAATAGCCCGCCGGCTTCGACAAGGAAACAGTCAGCATGGCTGAATTCCTTGTTGATACCAATGTATTCTCGCGTGTCTTCACAGGCGATAAAAACGTCAAAGAGTTTATCGAAACCCTCCCAGCCGCTGTTTGCATCGTCATTTATGTCGAGTGCTTACAAGGTTCAAAATCAAACCGCGAAAAGCTAATCGTCGAAAGTTATCTCGCCCGCTTTGAGCTTCTTGGTTTAACCACCGATATTTCGACTCGCACTATCGATCTGATTCGGACATACTCAAATACACACGGTCTGCTATTAGCCGATGCACTGATTGCTGCCACTTGTCTCGAACATAACCTCACCCTTGTCACTTACAATATTAACGACTTTCAATTCGTTGAAGGCCTAAGGTATCTGAAACCGCCGGTGTAACCTCCTAACGAAGTTTACTCTATTGCTTCCCTCCGTTGCCCGCGCCCGCTTGGTCTGGTGGTTGGACGCGAACCTTGCCGCCAGGCGTTACGCCAATTTGGCCGATGGTGACCACCCGTTCGCCCGGTTCTACTCCTTTTTCAACCACGACCAGATCTCCCTGCCGTTGTCCGAGCGTCACTTGGCGTTGTTCGGCGGTCGAATCCTGCTTGATGACGTAAACGAACGAACCCTTCGCCGACATTTGCGGCGCGGTCGCGGGCACGAGCACAGCTCCGTGGATGGTGCTTAGCACGAGACGAATGTTGACGAAGCGACCTGGCCAGAACCGATGATCTGAATTAGCAACTGTCGCGCGCAGGTTTATCGTCCCGGTCGCGCTCTGCACGGCATTGTCGAGAAACGTAAGCTGACCGGCGATCGGATCAGTTGCATCGGGCAGACGCACTTCGGTCTTGAGCGTGCCCTGTCGCATCTGCTGCTGCACCACTGCGAGGTTGTCCTGTGGGATCGTGAAATCAGCGTAGATTGGATCGATTCGCTCGATCACCAGCAACGAATTACTACTGCCGGAGCTTCCGCCCGTGTTGCCGGAGCCACCGCCACTTGAACCACCAGGATTAACCACGTTGCCAATATCCACTTGCCGCTGACCGGCGCGACCGTCTATGGGAGAGCGAATGTAGCAATAACTTAGCTCCACCTTTGCGCTGTCAACCGCCGCCGTGTCGACCTTGATCGATTCCTCGGCGCTATGAATCGCCGCTTTATCGGCTTCCACCGTTGCTTTGAGTGACTCGGCGTTCGAATGGATTTGATCGTACTGTTCGCGCGACACGACACCCTGCTCAACCAGCGTGGCATACCGCTTGGCTTCGATTTCGCCATATTTCGATTGCGCAAGATCCTTGGCGAGATTCGCTTCCGCCTGTTTCTTCAGGGCCAGATCTTTCGAGACGTTCGCCTGGGCCTGGCGCAGACTCGCTTCAAAAGGGCGAGTATCGATCGTGAAGAGCAAGTCACCTTTTTTCACGTTCGATCCGTCGGTGAAATGAATCTTGAGGATTCGCCCTGACACCTGAGGTTGAATGGACACCACTTCTCGCGCGACCGTTTTCCCGATTGCGTCAATATAGTTCGGCACATCTTGCATAACCGCTTCAGTCACCGTGACGGGCGCCGGGGGCCGTTCAAACCCCTGCTGCGCCGCCTTGTTTGTACAGCCGGTGAAAACAGCGGCGGTCAAGCCCAGCAAGTAAAGCCAGGTATGAAAACGTGAACTCACTCCTTGTGTGTACCTCATCGGTGTATTTCTGGCAATTCAGGTTTTGCGGATGCTCACCGATTATTATCAATCCCATATGGATGTTGCAAACAGCGGTAGCACCCACGTGAAAACTCTCGCGAATATTGCCAACCGCAGTCGGAGAATTGTTCAAGTCTGACCTACGAAAAACTCTTCAGGATGGTTCCTCACGAATGCCACACACGGTAATGTGAAGAAGGTTCATGGTCCGACTACCGAACCCGAAACGATCACCACACCTGCCGTGCGGAGTATTTCCAGGGAGTTCTCGGATCGGTTGTACTGCCGTGGGAGGATGTTTATTGACCGAAGCGGTGTCGGTATTCAGTAGAAACAATGAACGCTTTGACCATTTCGGCCTGGACGTAGTTGCCGTTGAATAGGTTGAGTTTCGCGAGCCAGAAGTTGAAGCCGGCGAAGTTCAAGTCACAGCAGAAACGTCTTGCGCAAGGTTTGCCGTGAGAACATCGACGACCGAGGGATTGTAGACGAAACTTAGACTGCTGCAAATCTAACGAATCACCACCCCAGCTTGCGCGTGCAATTAAAAATGAGAGCAAGGCTAAGAGGGGCCATCGAGCAACGTCGTGTCAGAACCGCGAGCGGTAGCGACCGGATCGTACGCGCAACTCAGCCAGAACCTTTATTTCGTAAGTTTCTGTTTGATCCGGTCGCTACCGCTCGCGGTTCTGACACGAAGCGACTCTTACGGTCCGAAGCGTCTCCGGTATTCAGTGGAATCAATGAAGGCCTTGACCATTTCGGCCTGGACGTAGTTGCCGTTGAATTGGTTCAGCTTCGCGAGCCAGAAGTTGAAGCCGGCGAAGTTTCCGTCAGGGGCGGCGGCGGGGTTTCGGCGTAAATAGCCGAAGTACTGCATCAGGACGAAGGCGCGATTGAATTCGCGTTGTTGCAGCAGTTGGTTCTCGGCGATCTTCATCAGCACGTCGGCCCGCAGTGATGGGTCCGCGGGATTCGGCGACAACTCGGCGACAAGCGCGGCGCGCTCGCTGTTGCTGAGCACTATCTCCGCCGTTGTCTCCAGAGTGCTAACGAACGAGGCGGCGCTCATGCTGCTCGGATAAACAAGCAGAAAAAAGGGCCGCTCGACGAACGCAAGCGCGAACGCCCGCTTGTTGGCGTCGAGTTGCGCTTGCCAATTGCCCACGCCCACAATGATACCGCGATCCACCT
>QHXG01000794.1 GCA_003222845.1 Acidobacteriota bacterium
CCGTTTGCGCAGAGGCGAATGAAATAAGCGAGCCGAGGCACAACGCAAAGAGTAAAAGAATTACATGACTAAAGTATTTCAAAATGACCTTCCCAGAAATAAATGATTACTTGGCCCACAGGCGTTCAGAGTACAACCTTTAGGTTGCTCTTTATCAGAAAAACCGCAAGCTAAAGCTTGTACTCTAAACGCCCGCTGCCTATCGAGCCCAAGTCGACGGCGCGATGATTTTCGATAACAGGTCCTGCTTTGATGCGTCGCGCTCAAGCACCGGGTACTTCTCGCCTTCGCCATAACTGAGCTGATGATTTTCAATATGACCTTCGTTATCAATCAATAGATCGATGCGTCGTTGCCTGGGATCGGTTGTCGCCTTCACTGCGTCGCGCAGAATTTCGGCTGAATAAGCCTTCCCATTTACCGCGATCAATTTCATACCCGGACCGATGCCGGCTTTTGCAGCGGCCAAGCCTTCGATTACGTCGGCGATCGAGCCATCTTCGTTGAGCCGCAAGCCGATGGAAAAACCCAGCTCAGTGAACTTGCGTACCTGCTCCTGATCTTTCAAGACGCCGTTGGGCGTTGCCTGGTAAGCAAGTTTCCAACCGCCTCGTTCGATGCCGCCAAGCGGCGCGTGGAAGTCTGTCGAATTCAGACGGGTCTGCAAAAAAGTTCGCCAGTCAAACGGCGCAACTTCGTTGAGCGTGGCGACCACATCATCAAACACATAAGTCTTGACCATCGGCGCCGTGCTCGGAGCGCCATGAAAACGCTTGCAAAAGTCATCGAGGGACTTCGCGCCGCCGGTTAAGTCGCGAATCTTCGTGTCCGTATCCAGCCAGATCAACCAGCCTTCATCATAAAAATCGACACTGCGCCGCAGTGAATTCCATTCCGCCGGTGAGCCGTAAAGAATCTGCGCCGCAATCGTGGTGTCGATCAGCGGCCGCCATAGACGGCCCGGCTTGTGATCGAGATCCGCGGCACTCTCAGCCAGGTGATCGCGATATTGCGGCGATGTCCACAGGCCGCTGCGCGCCGAGAGCAAATTGCCCAGATACTGCGTCAGACCCTCGTAAACCCAGAGCAATTCGCCCTTCATCGGCTCCTGATAATTCGGCGTCGCCAATCCGGCGGGCCGTCGATACTTTCCATTCCACGAATGCACAAACTCGTGCGGCAATACACCCAGAGAGACGTCGCGCAGCGCATCGTCGAGCAGCGAACGCTCAGCCACCCGGCTGTCATTCGATTCATGATGCTCGAGGCCGAAGTGCGCGGTGTGATCGCTGAGCGTCAGCAGGAAGTGGTAATGCGTGTAGTGCGTCGCGCCAAACAACGAGACGGCTTCCGACACGATGCGTTTCAGCGTCGTTGCCAGCTCAGGACTGATCGCCAAATCCGCGTTGTTGTCGGCAGCAATGTCAATCTCGTTCGGCGGATTCGCCGCCAGCGGAATCACCAGAAAGTATTCGCCGGTTAAGACCGGCGAATCGACCAGTCGTTCCAGCGAGACCGGAGCGAAGTCAACTTTGCTTGCCGACTGACTCGCCACCGGCAGCGACGTGCCGAATTTCCAACCTGCGGGCAGACTCAGATTCGCTTTGAAAGTAACGTCGCTGACGTTCGCCCCTTCCGGATAGAGCAGCAACTGGTTCCAGGTGACGATCGCCAGATGCGCCGTCGTCGATGCGCCCGCCGTGAAACCACCCGCGAAGGTCGGCGAAAGAAAATCGAGCGCGACTTGAATTTCTTTCGCTGCCGCCGGAACCTCGAAATGAAACGCATACATGTCCACGTCATCGCGCCGCCAGGTGATCGTTTTTCCGCCCGCGGTGATTTTCAAACCCGCAAGATCGATGATCGGCCCCGTCGGTCCATGTTCTCCCGGAATCCACTTTGGATAAACGAGCGTCATTGGCCCGGGCGAAGCAGGCATCGTCATGCGCGCGTGAAAAAGTTTGCGCGGCGCCTCGGTGGCATCGACGCTCAGGGTGATAGTCGATGTCGGGGCGTTATCGGGACGAGCCTTGGCAGCGGCGGACTCAGCGTAAATTACCACGAATGCGGCGGCAAGAAATAAGGAACCAAACCTGCGTTTCATTATTTTCTGTCTCCTGAGAAGCAAGACATGATACGCGACCGATTTATGGAAAAACA
>QHXG01000210.1 GCA_003222845.1 Acidobacteriota bacterium
GAGCCCAGTCTGGAAAATCTGTTTCTGCATCTGACGGGGCGTAGTTTGCGAGAATGATTTTCGCTTTGAGTGATGGAGTCAGAACAAGATGCTGGTCACAGTGTTGAGAGTTCAAGCTTCAGCTTGGCTTTGTCGAAAGCAACAACCTGAAGGTTGAACTCTGAACCGTGTTGACGGCGACGTAGCTTTTAAGGGAAACCAATCATGACTACAGCCATGCTCGCTCTGCTGCATCGTGACGTACGCGTGGCGCGGCGCGAGTTGCATTACTTTCTGTTGCGCGTCGCGATCCAGCCACTGCTGTTTACTTTCATCTTTGGTTATGTGATGCCGCGGCTGGGCATCGTGCAACGCGGCTATACCAGCATGCTCCTGCCGGGCATCCTGGGTCTGAGCATGACCCTTTCAAGCATGCAGGCAGTGGCGCTGCCACTAGTGATCGACTTTGGCTGGAGCAAAGAGATCGAAGACCGGTTACTCGCGCCGATCAGCATCGCCGGCGTCGGAATCGAAAAAATCATCGTCGGTATTTTGCAGGCAATTATTGCCGGCATCGTGGTGCTGCCGCTGGCGTGGTTGATGATGGGCACGCATCTCAATATGCGCCCTATCGATTTAGCGCAACTGATTATGGTTTCTCTTTTGAGCAGTTGGCTGTTTGCCGCTTTCGGCATGGTTGTGGGCACGATTGCCGCGCCCCAACAGATCAGCCTCGTCTTCACAGTGCTACTCACGCCCATGATCTTTTTTGGCTGCGCTTACTATCCATGGGCCACTCTGCATATCATTCCGTGGTTTCAGTACAGCGTGCTGGTCAATCCGCTCGTGTACGCAAGCGAAGGGTTTCGCCTCGCGCTGACGCCGGAACTTCCACACATGCCGGCCTGGCTTGTATATGGCGGACTGCTGGGGTTTTCACTATTCTTCACCTGGGTGGGGCTGCGAAAATTTGAAAAGCGAGCGCTCGATTAAGTCCGCAACCGCCTGCGGTAGCGGGCGGTTGAACGCGGAATTCATCAGGCTGTTAAAAGGAGAAGGTCAACCACCCGCTACCGCAGGCGGTTCTGACAGCAGTTCCTTGCCTATTTCAGCGGCCTTTTGTTATAGTCGCGAACAGTAATCATCCGGGAAAATTTAGAGTTCACTGGCGATTCCTCGTAGGGGATTCGCCTCTAAAGAAAGGATATTTTATGGGAAACGATCGGGATAATGGGGACAACATTTCAACGCGGCTGACTTACTTTCTGGTTGGCGCAGGGATCGGCGCGGTCCTGGCTTTACTATTCGCGCCGAAATCCGGCGAAGAACTGCGCAATGACATCGCTGATGCCACGCGCAAAGGCATCGATCGATCAAAAGAAGCCGCCGCGCAGTTAGGGGCTAAGGCGAACGAAGTTTACGATACCACGCGCGCCAAGGCGACCGAGCTGTACGACACCGCCCGCGAAACCGCCGGCGAGTATTACGAAACTACACGCGAACGCGCCGCCGACATTTACGACACCGCGACGACCAAGGCTGGGGAGGTAGTGGCGAAGACTCGCGACGCAGCAGCGCGCCAGGCCGGGTCAATCCAGGCCGCAGTGGAAGCGGGCAAACAAGCTTACGTCGAAGAGAAGCGCAAGACCGAACTTTCCGGCCGCACTGAAGCTGCACCGACCTATACGCCTGAGAAGGCAATGTAGGAAAGATGAGCTCAGTGCTTTGATCTTTGTGCTTTGTCTCGTTGAATTGACTAGCCCTTCGATTCGACGAAAGCAGAGCACAAAGTACCAAGTACAAGTACGGTGTTTTTCGAAGAATGAGCGCTCACGACCCACTATTCTGGCTGGTAATCATCACCGCGATCATCGCGATCTCTTTTATCGTGATCGCCGGGGCGATGATCGCGATCGCGACATTTGTAAATCGCGCGGTCAAATCGGTGAATCGTTTGGAAGAGAAATTGGGGCCGTTGATGGCGCGCGCGACGGCGCTTAGCGAGCAAGGTCAAGCGATCGCGGTTCAGGGCCGGCAGATTGCCGAACAGTTCAACGTAATGTCCGGTCATCTGTCAAAAGCGACCATGCATTTGTCCGAGTCGGCCGCCCTCATCAAGGAAGAGGTTCGTGGCTTGACGATACTCGCCGATGAAACCGCGGAGATGGCCCGCGAGAAAGTTCAGTTGGTAAGCCGCGCGATCGACACTACACATGATCGAGTGGCGATGACGACTGAATTCATACAAACTAAAGTGATTGAGCCGGCGCGCGAGCTGGCCGCGATTTTGGCCGGCGTGCGACGGGGCCTGGAAGTGCTGGTAGCGCCCGCGCCCAGCCCAATTAACCGCAGCTACGGAGACGAGGAGATGTTTATCGGCTAAAAGCGAAAACGTCCAAGGCTTGAAGGCCCGAACCATCGTCTCGAAGAGAAGGTGGTTCGGGTTTTGATTTGGAGTGTTCCCTCTCCCTTTGGGAGAGGGCTGGGGTGAGGGCGTAGCGTAGAGATATCAAAACTAAGAACCTCCTGTCTTTTGCTTCTGGCGGCTTGCTGGGAGAGGAAGCACTAGAATGGCTGGTCCGCCTCACCCCAACCCTCTCCCTTTGGGAGAGGGAGACTTTGATGAGCAAGCATTCAGCCTGTTACTATTTCGTTTTGACACTTACTGCCTTATGCCCACTGAAGCACCAACACTCGAACTCAAGCAGACAATAAATCTGCCGAAAACTAAATTCGCTCAGAAGGCAAACCTGCCACAGAGCGAGCCGGCGCGTTTGCAGAAGTGGGCGGATATGAATCTTTATGAGCAGATTCGTAAGG
Organism: Acidobacteriota bacterium; assembly: GCA_003222845.1. GTDB lineage: Bacteria > Acidobacteriota > Blastocatellia > Pyrinomonadales > Pyrinomonadaceae > UBA11740. The sequence continues at coordinate 2,800 of QHXG01000210.1, forward strand.
CGCGCGCGGGCGCCGAAAAATTCATCCTGCACGACGGCCCACCCTACGCCAATGCCGACATCCATCTCGGCACGGCGATGAACAAGATTCTGAAAGATCTGATCGTGAAATCGCGCACGATGCTGGGCTGCGATGCGCCTTATGTGCCCGGTTACGACTGTCACGGATTACCGATTGAATTGCACGTCGAACGCAAGCTCGGCGAAAAGAAAGCAAACATGCCGCCCCTCAGTATTCGGCGCGCTTGTCGCGAATTCGCAGCCAACGCTTTGAAGCGGCAGACGAGAGACTTTCAGCGTCTGGGAATCTTAGGCGAGTGGGATAATCCCTACATCACGATGTCGGATCACTACGAAGCCGAGACGGCGCGTCTGTTCGCGCGGTTTGTCGAGCGTGGCTTCGTCTACAAAGGCGCGCGTCCCGTTTACTGGTGCATTCACGATCAGACGGCACTCGCTGAAGCCGAAGTCGAATACCGCCAACACAGCAGTCCTTCGGTGTACGTCAAGTTTCCGCTGGCTAGCGATCCCGCGCAGATCGATCCGGCACTGGCGGGCCGTAACGTTTTCGTGCTGATCTGGACGACCACACCCTGGACGCTGCCGGCCAATCTCGGCATCGCCGTGCACCCCGATTTTGAGTACGCCGCTTTCGAGCGCGGCAATGAAGTTTATATCGTAGCCGCTGAACTACTCGATGCGGTGGTTGAAATGTGTGCTCGTGGTGAACTGGAAACGAAGCTTCAGCAGCAACAGAGTGAGAACCAATTTGAGATCGCCGAAGTGTCTAAGCCAAAAATCCTGGCGCGCTTTCCTGGAGCAAGACTTGATCGGCTGGAATGCCGCCATCCTTGGATCGATCGCTCCTCTCTCTTGATGGTCGGTGAGCATGTGACGCTAGGGGGCGAAGCTGATGCCGAAAGCGAACTCGATGTGAAGGAGGCTCGCGAGAAAGCAGTGACGAGCAAAGCCGGCACCGGCTGTGTGCACACTGCGCCGGGACACGGCCACGACGATTTTGTGATCGGCAAGAAATACGGCCTGGAGATTTATTGCCCGGTTGATAACGCCGGCAAGTTCACGCCTGAAGTCGAGCATTTCGCCGGTTTGAACGTCTTTGAAGCCAATCCAAAAATTGTCGATTTCATGCGCGAGCGTGGCGTGCTCTTGTTTAGTGAAGACTACGACCATCGCTATCCGCACTGCTGGCGCTGTAAGAATCCAGTGATCTTTCGCGCCACGCCCCAGTGGTTCATTGCGATGGATCAAACCGGCAACACCGATGTTGAGAAAGACGAAGACGGCCGCGATCGAGCCAACTTCACCAGCAACTTTACTGACGGAGAAACCCTCGATGGGACGACTTTGCGATCGATGGCCCTGCGCGAAGTTGACGATCGCGTGAAATGGATTCCCGCCTGGGGCCGTGAACGCATGCGCAACATGCTTAAGGGCCGGCCGGACTGGTGTGTTTCGCGCCAGCGCGTCTGGGGTGTGCCGATTCCCGCGTTCTACTGCCGGAAATGCAACGAAGTAGTAGCCGATCCCAAAATCATTCGACATGTCGCCGATATTTTTGAAAAAGAGTCAGCCGATGCGTGGTACAAACGCGAAGCAAGTGAACTATTGCCGGCCGACTTCACGTGCAAGAAATGTGGCGGCAGGGAATTTACAAAAGAGACGGACATTCTCGACGTCTGGTTCGACAGCGGCTCGTCTTCGATAGCCGTGCTCGAGAGTCGCGACCACTTGCGTTGGCCCGCCGACGTTTACATCGAAGGTGGCGATCAATTTCGCGGCTGGTTCAATTCGTCTTTGATGGTCGGGCTCGCGGTGCACGATCGCGCACCGTACGATGCCGTGCTAACGCATGGCTGGACACTCGACGCGCAAGGCAAGGCCATGCACAAATCTCTCGGCAACGCCGTCTCGCCTGAGGAAGTGATTCCGAAACTGGGCGCCGAAGTGCTGCGCCTTTGGTGCGTGTCGTCCGATTATATGGAAGACATGCGCTGCTCTGACAAGATTTTGCAGCGCGTTACCGACGGCTATCGCAAGCTGCGCAACACCGCGCGATTCGCGCTCGGCAATCTCGACGGTTTCGATCCTTGTCGGGATTCTGTCCGCGAAGAAGAGATGCTTGAAATTGATCGATGGGCGCTGGCCGAACTTGATTCCGCGATCGCCGACGTGCGCGCTGCCTACGAGGCTTATGATTTCCATTTGGTCTATCAAAGGCTCCATCAGTTTTGCACGGTGACGCTTTCGGCTCGCTACTTCGACATCATCAAGGATCGACTTTATACGTTCGCGCCGTGTAATCCGGCGCGACGTTCGGCGCAGACGGCGCTCTATAAGATCGCTGACGCCCTCGCGCGCATGCTGGCGCCGATTCTCGTCTTTACGGCGGACGAAATCTGGGAGAATTTGCCGCAAGATTCCGAAACTGCGCTGACTTCCGTCCACGTGGCCGTGCTACCCGAAACTCGCGGCGTCGACGACACTGAGCTGCTAAACGCTTGGGCGCACCTGTTCGGCTATCGTGACGCGGTGTTGGCGAGACTTGAAGAAGCGCGGATCGCAAAGGTAATCGGCAGCTCGCTGGAAGCGCGAATTGAAATTTCAGCCGGTAGTCACGCCTACAAAAACCTGAGTCGTCATCGCGACGATTTGCGTTACGTGTTCATCGTTTCGCAAGTCGAATTGCTTGAGCCAAATGCTGAGATTGATGAAGACGGCTTGAACGTAACCGTCACTCGCGCGCACGGCGAAAAATGCGAGCGCTGTTGGAACTATTCTACGCGCGTTGGAGAGTCTTCTCGATACCCGACTGTTTGTGAGCGTTGTGTGGTTGCGTTGAAGGAAATCGAAGGGATTTAGCATTGCCCTAAGTGCCGTTAGGCACGGACTGTTTATAGTTACAGGTGGTTTTTTTATCTGAGCCCATCTTTATGGGCGAAAGAAACATTTCGCTCCTTCCGGAGCGAGGATCTTTTGGGATGGTTGGTTTCTATAAACATTTCACCGCTACGCGGCTTGGCCAGTCGACATAAAAAATAACTGCTTAATCGAAATGGCTATTGTTGACTCATCTTTAAAAAACCGCACGGCCTGGCGCCTGGGCTATCTCGTCGCCGCGCTGGGCATCTATCTGATGGATCAGGCGAGCAAGGCTTGGGCGGTGCGCCGCCTGCGCTTTGCAGACCGCACGATCATTCGGGGCTTTCTCGATCTGGTTTATGCCGAGAATCGCGGCATCGCCTTCGGCCAATTACAGGAGGGCGGCGCGTTTGGCCGCTGGTTCTTCGTCGTCCTAGCGGCAGCGGCAGCCATCGCGGTTTTGTTCTATTTCTTTCGCACGCCGCGAAATGACGATCGCCTTCTCGGATCGTGCGCTTTGCTGTTGGCGGGAATTTTAGGGAACCTGACCGATCGCGTGCGGCTGGGCTTTGTGATCGATTTCATCATGTTGCACGCTGGTCAATATCACTGGCCGACTTTCAACGTTGCTGACGCGAGCATCTCATTCGGCGCCCTCCTGCTCGCGTATGATCTGATATTTGCGGGCGGAAAGCAGGAAACTACTGACCACCGACAACTGACCACTGACAACTGACTATTCATGTATCCAATTCTTTTTCGCATCGGCAACTTCCCAATAAACACCTACGGGGTGTTCCTCGCGCTCGCTTTTCTCGGCGCGATCTTCGTTACGGTGAGGCTTGCGGAGCGTGACGGCTTACCGCGCGAGAAGATTTATGACTTATGCCTTTGGCTCTTGCTGTCATCGCTTATCGGTTCCAAGGTCTTGATGTTCTTCACCGAGCCTGAATATCGCGAGCACCCGTTGCAACTCTTCTCGCTGGATTTTTTGCGATCTGGAGGGGTCTTTTACGGAGGGCTGCTGGGCGCGATCATCACGGGGTACTTTCTGATGCGGCGATGGAAGTTACCGTGGTGGAAAACGGCCGACGCGTGCGCGCCGGGAATCGCGCTGGGAAATGTGCTCGGGCGACAGGGATGCTTTTCCGCCGGGTGCTGCTGGGGCAAACCGACGAATTTGCCTTGGGGCGTGCGATTCACCGAACTGGGCCACGAGGTCACGGGCGTGCCGATCGATGCGAAGCTGCATCCGACGCAACTCTACGAATCGTTTGCAATGCTCATCGTCTTTTTCTTTTTACTCTGGTTGCACAAGCGAAAGAAATTCAGCGGCCAGGTGATTCTGGCCTACGCGCTGATTTACGCGACCGTGCGTTTTCTGATCGAGTTCGTGCGCGACGACCCCCGCGGCGACATTCTCGGCTTGACCACGCTAACCGGACTCTCGACTTCGCAAATGATCGGAATCGTCGTCGGCGTAGGAGCTTTGATTACACTTGTGATCCGGTGGCGGCGCGCGAATGCCGCGGAAGCTGTGGCCGAATCTGCGGACGCGACTCCTGTGCGCGTCTGACTTGAGCGTCCGCGAAGCGGCTGCTTCAAAATAGCCCAGCACTTTAGGGCTGGGAATGCGGTTAGAAACGATACGCAAGCCCGCGAAAAGGGCGACAGAACTCCCAGTGCAATGCCGAAATCTGTCGCCCGCTTCGCGGGCTTCGTTTAGTATTTTGGCCTTCGTTCCCAGCGATGAATCGCTGGACTATTATCGATCGTGCGCACGCGGACTCTTTTCGTTCGCTCTGACATGCTCCACTGGCTTCCCGGATGACCAATTGCTAAGATGTCCGGCTTTTTAAAGAAGAGCAACAACTAAATGCCCATGAAACTTCGCGTGCTTTATCACGGTCATTGTTTTGATGGTGTAGCGTCGGCGGCGACCTTCACCCGTTTTTACCAGGAACGAGTTCATCCCGGATCTGAGGTTCAGTATGGCGGACTCTTGCACCGGCCCGGCAATTTGTTCGACGAAGCAATGTTCGACGGCGACGAGAATGCCATCGTTGATTTCAAATATTCACCCTCGGAGAAGTTGACCTGGTGGTTCGACCATCACCAATCTGCATTTCTCACGCTGTCAGACGAGGCACACTTTCGCGCCGATCGATCGGGCCAGAAATTTCTTGACGCCTCGCGTAAATCCTGCACGGAATTTATCGCCGATGTGGCCCAGACCGAATTCGGTTTTGACGCCGGACCGTTGCGCGATCTGGTTCACTGGGCGCATGTCATTGACGGCGCGCTTTACGACTCCGCGGCGCAATGTGTGGAATTGAAAGAGCCGGCGCTGCAATTGATGCAAGTGATCGAAGGCGAATCCGATGAGCGCTTCATCGAACGAATCATTAGCGATTTAACCCGGAAGTCTCTAGGTGAAGTCGCAACCAGTGCGGAAGTGGGAGCGCGCTTTCAACCGATTTTGGAACTCCATCGCGAAACGCTCGAAGCCATTAGACGCAAAGCGATTTACGAGAAAGGCGTCGTGCAATTCGATCTGGTTGACGAAGGATACGAAGGCTTCAACAAGTTTATTCCTTATTATTTATTTCCGGATGCTACATACACTGTCGCACTGACCCGCGCACCACAGCGCACCAAGATTTCCGTCGGCTCGAATCCCTGGGCGCCACGCCCTCGACGTCACAATATCGCGACGATATGTGAGCGTTACGGC
>QHXG01000211.1 GCA_003222845.1 Acidobacteriota bacterium
GATCTCGCCGGCTTGCGGCGCGTGGCCGTTTGGCAAATAGACCTTCATGCTGGTTGGATATTTGTGAAGTTTCTGAGACGTCGCCAGCGCGCGAGCCAGTGAATCGCCCACGGGAAATCCATTTTCCGCCAAGTCGATCGCTTCCGAAAGCACCTGCGCAAAATTCATCGTGCCCCAACGATCGAGCAGGATGTACCACGCATCGATACAGCCCGGCACTGTTCCGGAGAGCAGCGAATCATTTACCGGCAGCTTTCCGCCATTGTGCACTTTGTACCACTCAATCGTCGCGAGGCGTGGCGCCGTGCCTTCAGCATTGATCGAATAGACTTTTTTCGTTTTCGCGTCATACACCAGCAGTGTCGCATCGGCGCCGATGCCGTTCATTGCCGCATCGACAATTCCGAGCACTGCCTGGCCGGCAACGATTGCGTCGAAAGCATTGCCACCTTTTTCCAGAATTCGCTCGGCCGCGCGTGTCGCTTCGGCTTTCATCGCGGCGACGGCAAAATGCTGTCCGCGCACGATTGGACGCATGGTCCTGTTAGAAGCTGTTGTCTCTGACTCGCCTTCTTGCCCCATAGTCGCTCCTGCAAGCGAACCCATTAACGCTCCAGCCAGCGCGATTCGATTGAATGATCGCATGGAAACCTCCAATGACAGTCGTCTCGTCTAAGCCCTCTCCTTCTGGGAGAGGGTTTGGGTGAGGGTTTAGCGAGCACAACCCCACCCTCTCTTCTCTTTTTTTCTCGCTACGCTTCGCGCCCTCACCCTAGCCCTCTCCCAAAGGGAGAGGGAACAAGATTCACAACGCCGCTTCGACCATGTCCACGATGTCGAAGAAATCCTTCGCATCTATCGCTGGGCCGAAGCCCATCTTCGTTGGCCTCGGCAACGTGCCGACTACCAATCAGAGAAGCTCCCTTTCGTTTGAGATAGCGATAGCTGCTGTGATTGGCTGCGATGCTAATCCGAGATGGCCAATTGGTCAATAGCGAACTGGCGTTAAAGGTTTTTAGCTTTCTTCTTGTCCTGGCGCTTTGTTGCCTCAGTTAGATCGCATGCTGGGGGCCGCAACTACCGGCTATATGTTCCCATCAACTGTCCCTGCGACAGTGTGTGACCTTCCATCGCTCTTTCCAGATCAGCTTTGGTCGCGCCGGACTTCAAAGAAAGCTCGGCATCGAGGGCATAGAGTTTGAAGAAGTAACGATGCCTGCCGCTTGGCGGGCAGGGACCGCCGTAGCCAATCTTCTTGAAGTCGTTCGTGCCCTGCACGCCTCCGCCCGGAAGTGTTTCAGTCGCCGGCGTGTTTTCGATCAAGCCAATCTTGTCAGCGGGCAGATTGTAGAGCACCCAATGTACCCACGTCCCCATTGGCGCATCCGGATCGTCACAGATGATCGCGATTGTCTTTGCCGTCTTTGGCACGCCGCTCCATTCCAGGGCAGGCGAGATATTAATGCCATCGCAAGTGTATTGCTTCGGAATCGGTTGGCCTTCCTTGAACGCAGTGCTGGTCACGTTGATTCCCACTTTTTCCTCCTTTGGTGTTGCCGCGGGGTGTTGTTCAACTGGTTGGGGCGGGCTGGCGCAGGCGAAGAGGAAGGCAGCGAAGAATGAAAACGCAAACGAGGCGAATCTTCTTTGCATGGCGGTTATCTCATTTCAGTAAATGGGGGAGCTCGCGACTGCGATCCAAAGCGGCGTCGTGGCCGCTGCACTCCAAATCAAGGCGAAGCTGTGGGCGACGGCTCCATCCCCCGTTTGACTACATCGACGACGTCCTGATGCGCCATGTTCAGTTTGAAAATGACGTTCTTGCCGTCGGGAGAAACCGTCGTGCTTCTGAGAAGAATCTCTTCGTCTTTGCCCTTGCGCGAATCGGCGCCCACGTCCAGCATCAGACTGAAAGCGTTTGAAAGTTGGCGCGCGCTGACCACCGAGGCGACTTCTGACTCGACCGTTGCTATCACTTCTTTCCCATCATGCTTGATGGTGAATGTGACCTTGGTGCCAGGTTTGTCTTCATTAATCTTTTTCAGATAGAACAAAATCCCGCTGTCATTCATCGCCTCCACCAACCTGGTACTGAGATCGACGAGATTCGGGTCGCCGGTCTTTTTGGTTACTTTGGGATTTATCAGTTTCCCTTCCTTATTCAGCTCGGTATCGATCGAAACCTCGAAAGGCTTTTCAAAGTCGAGCTTGCCCTGGTTCTTCAAATCAGTAGCATAAGCGGCCAGATCCTTGAACGGCTTCTTGTTAACCTCGCCCTCCTGAGGCAATTCAATTCCGGTTGCTTTGGACGCCGACTCCAATCGCTGCTGTGCCTTCTCTGCCGCTTTGTCATCCGCAGCCTTTGGGGTCCCGGACGGTTTCGCTGTGGCATCCGGCAGTTTGCTTGCGGCAATCGCCGGCGATGGAGTCGCTGTCGGCGACAGCGTTGGGGAAGGACTGTAGACTGGCACTGGTTTGAAACTTCGCGGCGTGAAAGAGGAACCTAGAAATTGAGGCGTCGGATTCGGCATCCCCTGCTGATCCATCGCGAAGTAACCCTCCGGGTAATGGAATTTTTCCAGAGTGAGTTCGGTAATGTCGGCTTCGTCGCCGATCTCAGTCTTATTGTAAGGCTTATCGACGAAACGTCCGCCAGAAAGAATCATCGCGATGCTCAGCGCGTTGCGAACTGGCGGAATCAGTAAGACGCACGTAATCACAACCACGTGCCACGCGGCCGACTGAGCGATCAACCACTTGAACCTCGGCCAGATTGGCTCGCGATTGACTTCAAAGTTGTCGAAGAGCCCGCCCGTATCTGTAAAATTCAGCATTGCCATAGAAAGAAACGACCAATTTAGACGCCGCGTCCGCGCGCCGCGTTGCGATACTCACCCTTTCTTATTTTAGTAATTCGATTATTTGAAGATACTAAGACACCGCGAAGTCAGCCGCAACCGAAGCCCTCAAACGTGTCGCGCGCACGGAGCTTGGCATACAATGTCGGCATGATACGCTCACGCCGACATCGTCATCACGATGGCAAGCGGAAAGGCAGAACTCGTGACCAAACGAACGCTCCGAACAAATCAAAGCAACGCTCCGGGGAATCAACGCGCGCGCAAAAATCGGGTTCGCACCGGAGCCCGTCACCGTCCACTGGAACCTACGGACGCGAGCTGCGCGAGCTGCTGACGGGCATTGGCTCGCCGAAACCCACCGCATTCAAACCCGATCCATTTCAATTGGACGCCCTGGCCGCACTCGAATTTGAAGATGTGTTAGTGACCGCGCCCACCGGCAGTGGCAAGACCTGGATTGCGCGCGAAGAAATTCGGCGATTGCTCGACGCCGGAAAGCGCGCCTGGTACACAACGCCACTCAAAGCGCTGACAAATTCAAAGTATGCGGAGTTCGGAGAGGAGTTTGGACCAGAGCGCGTCGGGATTCTCACAGGTGATCGCAAAGAGAATTCAAACGCGCCGCTAATTGTCGGCACGACCGAGATTTTTCGCAATCAGTTATTCGACGCGTTGCGCGGTGGCGAAGAGGTGCGAGTGGACCTGGTCGTCTTCGACGAAGCGCACTACCTGGCTGACGAAGACCGCGGCCACGTTTGGGAAGAGGCGATCATTCTGACACCGCCGCGCATTCGGATGCTCTTGTTGTCGGCCACTATTGGAAACGCCGAAGAGTTCGCCGCGTGGATTCAGGAAGTGCGCGGGGTGCGGTGTGGAGTGGTCACGCGTCCGGGCGCGCGTCCGGTGCCGCTGCGCGCCGCCTTCCTGATGCCTGACAAACGGTTGTTGACGTTGCTGAATGAGACTGGGAAATTGAATCCGGAGATCGCTCGGATGGTAGAACCACCGGAGCCACAAACTCGTCGGCGTTCTTATCGGCGAAGATCATAAGTTCAAGCTTAAACCTTCTCCCCAGGGTCGGGAAGTCCCCAAAACTCTTCGAGTGTGTAGCGTCGGAGTAATGGTGAAAAGCTGACTTCAGTCGTTTGTTCCAGGACCTGCATGATTTGATCTCCAATTCTCGGCCCATCGTAACATCGCAATTGCACTGCCTCAAAGACCAGCCACTTGTCATACTGATGACGCGAATCAGATCATTGTTTTGATCAGCCGGCGCCTTTTATGATCAGTTTATCGACCGGCAACATCGCCGGCATGCCTTTGTGTTGAAAGCAGCGTTCGCCGGCAAAATGTACGCGTCGGCGACACGGCGTCCCTTTCTTCGTGCGCGCGCCACAAATATAGACTGTGTCATCCGTAGACTGCGCGCCACGCGATGGGTCTTTGGTCGAATTGTCTTCATGGTTGGATTTGCGCGCCGGCTCGTTCACGTTTACCGGCAAATCCGACAACGGCGAATTCGACGCACGCTCAATGATCAAAGGCGGTGGCGGTGGGCGCAGGTATCTGCCCAGTGTGAACGCTGAAATCGCGATTGCCGCAATGGTTACTAATGGCCGTAGCACTCCATTCTTACCCAGCCGGCGGGCACAGTCTTCGCAGAAGTTGCGGCTTTGCCAGACACGCCATCCTTTTCGTCTTAGTTGCGCCCCGCATTCAGCGCAGAAGTTAGGATGGTGCATGGTGGGAGGAACTCCCGTCTTAAGGTGCGGGGATTATATGCAATTGTCTCTCGGAGGAATAGCCTCGAGTCGAGCGGATCCGTTGTTATTACTGTTCATTTGCTACTTGGCGGAGTTTGCCAGTGCCTTGGCATTTCACGTTCGGAAGTATTTCAAATGGAAAGAATGGCAAAAGATCCGGCCGCTACCACTCGCGGTTCTGATACTGCGGCTCTTCACAGTCTCAGGACGAGAAGGACGCGGTTGCAAAGTTCAGCGAGCCGCAGGCATACTCAGTTACCCCAGCAAACATCTGAGATTACTAATCGGCAGGCCATGGTTTCATCGTTCTCTCTTGTGCGCATACTCTGCAATCGACTCTTGATACTTTGTCTGTCCGCGCTTTTGCTCCCCGCGGCGTTAACGGTAAAAGCTCAGCAGCCGGAAGACGTCATTACGACCGATACGTCGCTGGTGCAACTGAACGTCGGCGTCGTAGATCGACAGGGGCACGCCATCACGACCCTCTCTCAAAACGACTTCGTGGTTTACGAAGACGGAGTCCGACGCCCAATTCAACATTTTGAACCCACGGAAGCTCCCTTCAGCTTGGTGATGTTGTTGGACACCTCAGGCTCCACGATCAACTTTCGCCAGCAGATCGAACAAGCCGCGCTTCGTTTTTTGGATGCGCTCACTCCGGAGGACCGGGTAGCGGTGGTTGAATTCAACGGTAAGGGCGTGAAATCGCAGCTTGGCTTTAGCACGGATCGCTATCGCGTGGCTTATGCGATTAAGTTTACTCTCGAAGCCAAGGGGAGAGGTGAAACGCCTTTATACGATGCGCTCAAATACTCTTTGAAGGAACTCTCACACGAGGGCAAACGTCGCAAGGCGATCGTAGTTTTGACCGATGGCCTCGACACTGAAGCCAGAAACAAAGATCGCACGGCGGTAGCCAAAGTCTCCGATTCAGCAGTAAGCACTGCAATCAAACCGGAAGCGAACTCGCAACTAAATTCGGTGCTAACGGATGCCGATCGTTTAGGCGTTTCAGTGTTTCCGCTGGCGCTGCCTTCCGGCGATCCCAAGCATTTACCTCTGCCTGATCCAGCGATCACCGCCATGTACAGCGCGGCCCGGAGCCGGCTTGAGTTGCTGGCGAGCCGCACAGGCGGGCGCTTGCACGAGATTCGTCGTCTGGACGATATGGCCAGACTGTACGCGGAAGTCGCGGCTGATTTGCGTACGCTTTACAGCATCGCTTATCAGCCAACGAATCCGGGCGCCCGCGACGGCAAGTGGCGCGAAATCCGCGTCGAGGTAGCCCGCGCAGACTTACTTGCCAGCACCAAGCCGGGATACTACGCGCGTTAAGTTGCTTTTGCCGCTCTCTCTATCGAGCAACTTGAAACTTCAAACTTGAAACCTTAAACTGCCTTCATCCTTTCACGCACCCGTAGCTCAGCTGGATAGAGTACCTGACTACGAATCAGGGGGTCGCACGTTCGAGTCGTGCCGGGTGCACCATTCCATTTATCATTGGTCATTTGGCATTTTTCATTTGCCATTTTGGATTGGCAGCGGCGGAGTTTTGTCGCGCTGATTCCTGCACCGCAATTGGTGGAAGCTTCCACGGATAATAGCGGCAGAAAACGCCGAAGGCCGTTATAAGTATGATGAAAAGCGCAGTGATTGCGTGCGTGCCGGGTCTCCGAGCTGCGCTCATCGGCGCCCTTCTCACGACGGTTGTCTCTCCGGTTTCCACAAATGACGAATCTACTGGAGTCTTGCAAACAAGATATTCGATCCCCCGGCCATCAACTCGGCCAACACGGCGAAGCGCTTCGCGAAACTCAACCGCGCTCGCATAGCGCTCATCCGGATTTTGGGCCATCGCCTTACTAAGAATAGCAGCCAGTTCGAGCCCAACCGCGCTGTTGATTTCATTCGCCGGCTTGAGCGGATTCGGTTTTTCGCTGATCAATGCGGCCGCCCGCGAAAGAGCGTCGGGCGGTTTGATGCCGGTGAGCAGATGATAGAGCGTGGCACCCAAGGCATAGATATCACTGCGCGGACTGGTGCCGAGATCCTGAATCTGTTCGAGGGGCGCGTAACGCGGCGTGTATCCGACCACGCTAGGGCAGGAGTCGCCGTCGTTTGAATTTTTTGGCTGAGACTTTGCCAATCCGAAATCAAGCAGAACAATCCGCCCTTCGCTGCTAATCTTTAGATTGTGCGGCTTAATATCGCGGTGAATGATTTGCCGGTCGCGCGAGTGCAAATATATCAAGGCGTCCAGTAGTTGATCCGCCCAGGCAACGACTAGGTTGCGCGGCAAGGGCCCGGGTTGTTGCTCAAGAATCCTTGCCAGGTCATTGCCTTCGATAAACTGCATCACAAAGAACGCCCGGTTACCTTCCGTAAAGTAATCGCTTACGCAGGGAAGCACCGGATGATTCAGCCGGGCCATCAGACGCGCTTCCCGCTCGAACTGCTTCCATAACTCTTCGTCACTGGTTAGCGTTTGCTTGAGCGCCACAGTGTGACCGAGCCTAAGGTCGACGGCTTCGTAGACGGCGCCCATCCCGCCGTTGCCCAGGTGCCGGAGTATGCGGTAACGGCTCTGCAAAATCGTGTCAGGCGTTAAGAGACTTTTGGTTTCGGTGAATTGGTTTTGATCAAAAAAGGGCATGGTTGGATCCTTAAAAAAGAGGAGCAAGTGGGAGTTAATCAGAAGGACTAAATTCCGAAGAGGCAAAGGAAAGTTCGCAGGTTAACTACCGCGAACACGACCTCGCGGTCGTGGTCCCTGGATCGACGAGCAAGCGATGTGCCGTCTAGCCCACGATTCTCGTTAGCAGTTAAAACGGCTGAATCATTCATTCCTATCCGGCAACACCTTGAAACGAGAACACGCAAGCGGGAGTTGGGGCATTAAGCTGCGGCGAAATGATCGCCGCGGTCAAATTGTGGTGAGAAAGCTTTCTGTGGTCAGAAAGTCTTACGCCGCTTCCTGCGTGGAAACCGCATGATCGCCGTTGCCTCGGCGATGGAAATCGATGTGATGCCGCTTGATCATTCGATCCAGCGTCTTCCGATCTACTCCGAGCACGCGTGATGCCGCTTGTTTATTCCCGTGCGTGTATTGCAACACGCGCGCAACGTAGCGTCCCTCAATCTCCGACAACTGCGGCCACTCTTGTTCTGACGCGTCGGCGATTTCCTCGAGGTTTGTCGGTCCCGGCTCTGCGCGATATCCGCGAATGCGTTCCGGTAGATCCTGAACTCGAATTATGCCGTCGCACATCGCGGCGGCGCGCACGACTGCGTTCTCCAACTCGCGGACGTTTCCGGGCCAGGGGTATCGTTCCAGCAAGGTCACAGCTTCAGGCGAAAATCGGACCGTGGGATTCAACGAATAGACGCGATCGGCAAAGACCTGCGCCAGGGGCGGAATATCTTCGCGGCGGTCGCGCAAAGGCGGCAGCGCGATCGAGACTGCGTTCAGGCGATAGAAGAGATCGTTGCGAAATCGTCCGGCGCGAACTTCGGCTTCCACGTCACGATTGCTGGCGGCGAGCACACGCACATCGACCCGACGCGTTTGATTGGAACCCACGCGGCGAATCTCGCGTTGCTGCAACACGCGCAGCAACTTTACCTGAAACGACAATGTGGTCTCGGTAATTTCGTCCAGAAACACGGTCCCGCCATCAGCTTCTTCCCACAATCCGCACCGGTCGCGATCGGCGCCGGTGAACGATCCTTTCGTGTGACCGAAAAGTTCTGATTCGATCAGCTCCGCCGGTATCGCGCCGCAATTGACGGCCACGAAGGCCTTGTCGGCGCGGCCGCTGCGTTGATGAAGCGCGGCGGCTACCAACTCTTTCCCGGTTCCCGATTCACCAGTCAATAACACCGGCAGGTTCGTTGCGGCTACGCGCCCTACCTGTTTCATCACTTCAATGAACGCATGGCTCCGGCCAATCAGATCGATGTCCGAATCGCGCTTACCACTTCGCAATGACAAGCGCTGCGGTCGATTGGTTAGCTGCTCGCGCAAAGCTCTCGAGAGCGATTGCAACTCTTCCGGACCGAATGGTTTCAGGAGATAGTCATACGCTCCAAAGGCCGTAGCATCCAGGGCGCCGGCAGCACTCCCGTGGCCCGTCATCAACACTACTTTGGTTTCCGGCAGTTCTTCTTTGAACCGCCGCAGCACCGCAAAGCCGTCGGCCCCTCCCAGCATGACATCGCAAAAAACCACGGACCATTTGGCTTCGCCAAGCTTGGCGAACGCATCTTCGGCCGATCCTGACTGAGTCACGGCCCAGTCTTCGCCCTGTAGCACGGCCGACACAAACTCGCGGACCTGCGGCTCGTCATCGATCACTAACGCTTGGAAGTTTGTTTCCATTGGTTTAACTCTCTCTCGCTATTTGTTTACCGCCATCCGCGCGATGTTTAGTTCACTGTGGGGAGAAGCCAAAACCCTGTCCTGCTTACGTTGGGGACAAGCATGCAAAATCGATTCAAAAGTATCGGCGGGCGCGGGTTTGGCAAACAGATAGCCCTGCCCCTCGTCGCATCGCAGCAGACGCAAAAACGTGTGTTGCTCTTCAGTCTCCACGCCCTCGGCGATCACTCTGAGTCGGCGGGCGGTTAACGTCAAAATTGATTAGCTCTCGATAACCAGAGATCAACCGCCCGTTACCGCAGGCGGTTCTGACTCCAGAACCTCGCGCACCTTTCGGGCCAGCGAGGCCGGCGTAAATGGTTTTTGGATGAACTCGACGCCTGAATCCAAAACGCCATGATGCACAATCGCTTCGTCGGTGTACCCCGACATAAACAGTACCCGCGCGTCGGGGCGAATAGACTTTATCAGTTCGGCGATCTCTTTCCCGCTTGCCTTAGGCATGACCACGTCCGTAAGCACAAGATCGATGGCGCCGGAATGCTCAGTAGTCAAATGCACAGCTTCTTCGCCCCCGCTGGCTTCCAAAACCTTGTATCCGGCCTGCTCTAAAATCTGCCGTGCCAGTCCACGGACGACCGCTTCGTCTTCGACCAGCAGAATTGTTTCGGATCCGCGCGGAGCGGCTTCTTCCTTCGTCTCGATCTCAGTTTGGGTCGCGGGCGATTCGAGTTGCGGCAGGTAAATCTTGAACGTCGTTCCATGACCCGGCTCGCTGTAGACCCAGATGTTTCCACCACTCTGTTTGACAATGCCGTAAACGGTAGAGAGGCCAAGCCCGGTTCCTTTGCCTTTCTCTTTCGTGGTGAAGAAAGGATCGAAGATTCGCGCTTGCGTTTCTTCGCTCATGCCCACGCCCGTATCGCTGATGGCCAACATCGCGTAATTTCCCGGCAGGACACCGACGTGCTTGCTCGCGTATTCCTCGTGGAGTTCGACACTCGCGGTTTCGATGGTTAAGTTGCCGCCCTGAGGCATCGCGTCTCTGGCGTTAACGACGAGGTTGACCAGAATCTGTTCGATCTGTCCGGGATCAGCTTTGATTTTCTTTAACACTGGATCGAGTTTGGCGGTCAACACTATATCTTCGCCAATTAATCGTCGGAGCAGCTTGTTCATATCCGTGATGATATCGTTGAGATTCAGCGCCAGCGGTTGCAGAATCTGCTTGCGTCCGAAGGCCAGCAATTGGCGAGTCAAATTTGCGGCCCGATCGCCAGCCTTCTTGATCTCTTC
>QHXG01000791.1 GCA_003222845.1 Acidobacteriota bacterium
CGACGAACTATTCTTTGCAGGTCGGTAGGAGCCGAAGGATTCAGATCGCTTATCGGGGAAACCGGCTCGCGGATGATCTTATTAAGCGACTCAACCGCATCTTTGCCTTCGAACGCCTTTCGTCCGGTCACTGCCTCGAACAGAATGCAGCCGAACGAAAAAATGTCCGAGCGCTGATCGATCTCATCCGTCTTTCCCTGGGCCTGTTCTGGCGACATGTAACCGACGGTGCCCAGAATCATGCCGGGCGTTGAATGCTGTGGCAGGATTGCGGTCGCAACCTCGCTGCTACCGCTGCCGGAAATCTGCGGCGGTTCGAGAAGTTTTGCCAGCCCGAAATCAAGAATCTTCGCATGACCATCACGCGTGATCATGATGTTGTCCGGCTTCAAATCGCGATGCACAATGCCGGCAGCGTGAGCTTTCGCTAAACCTTCCGCGCTGTGCTGCAGATAACGCAACAGCTTTTTCAGATCGGTGGGCGCTTTATGAATCGATTCGCGCAGCGTCTGACCGTCGATAAACTCCATCGCAATGAAATGCACTCCACCGCTCTCACCGATTTCATAAATGTGCGCGATGTTCGGATGATTGAGCGCCGCCGTGGCCTGCGCTTCCTGGACAAACCGACGCATCCGATCCTGATTAGCGGCAATATCGGCTCGCAGCATCTTTAAGGCTACTCGCCGATGCAGTTGAATATCTTCCGCCAAATACACCTCACCCATCCCGCCTTCGCCTATCTTTGAGCGGATTTCGTACCGGCCGAGTTTTGTGCCGCTTTCCAAGGTCATCGATTTCTCACCGCGGCAGTCCCACGCGCTTTACAAGATCTGCGAAGCGAGGGTCCGAGTGAAGCGCATCCATGTGTGGATCAACTCCAACCCACGGCAAGTAGAAGGAACGCTCAGCATAGGCCCGGTTAAGCCATTCAATCGTTCGATCCTTGTCTCCCAATCCGGCGTAAACAGCGGCGATGTTATATGGCGGGACGTAGCTGTGCGATGACAGATCTTTCAACTGATCGATAATCTTGAGAGCCTCGCCTGGCTTCCCCGATAGGGCATAAGCATGTCCCAACATCGCCGTGGGTTCAGCAAAAGTTCCTTCTATCTGATGTGCGCGTTGAAACTCTGCGATGGCTTCCGGCAGTTTGCCTTTTTGTTCATAGGCTTGCCCGAGAAACTCATGGGCCAACCAGTAATCCGGATCGAATTCGGCCGCTTTACGCAGTTGGTCGATTGCCTCGTCGTACCGGCGTGCAAAGAAGTAGGCGCCTCCCAGAAATTGATTAGTCTCGGCCGATACGGGGTCGAGTTGCTGCCCTTTTTTCGCTTCCGCGATCGCCTCGTCGGCCCTGGCTATATTTGTCGACAGAAACCAGGAATAGAATTCGTGTGGTCGCGGATCGTTTGGATTGAGTTCTATCCCGCGTTTGTACTCTCGTTCGGCCGTCGCCCAATCCCAGTCGTACCAATGGGCCACAGTTCCCAGCAAAAGGTGTGCGTCCGCGAGCGTATCGTCTATCGCCAGAGCTTTCCTGGCCGCATCCCTGGCCTTCGGCATCGCCTCTTTGGGTGACTGATACCAGTCGTTGGCTCCAACGTAATAGAAACCTACGCCGGTGTAGGCCAGCGCATAGTTCGGATCGACGGCAATGGCCTGGTTGAAGTAGTCGAGCCCTTTTTGCAGCCCCTCCTTGGTAAATTTGGAGGCGAAGAAATTCCCTTTGAGGTAAAGTTGATAGGCTGCCGGATTTTCAGTCGCGCCTTTACTCAGTTTCTGCCGCTGTTCACCCGTAGGTTGCCAACGGACTCTCTGCACGACCTCGTTGGCAATGTCACTTTGCACCGCCAGTAGATCGGCGGGCTTCCTATTGTATTGCTCGCCCCAAAGCTGTTTTCCATAGCGAATGTCGTCAAGCTCAACGCTGATGGTAACGTTGTCGCCTCGTTGCACCACGCGCCCGGTAAGCACCGCATTGACGCGAAGTTCTTCACCAGTCTTTTGCGGATCCACCGGCTTGCCCTTGTAGCGGAAAGCAATGCTGCGGGGAATTACTTTGAGATTCGGCAGCCGCGCTAAGCTGTTGATGATGCTTTCAGCGATCCCGTCTGAAATATAGTCTGCGTCCGGGTCGTTGCTTTGATTGTCGAACGGCAGGACAGCGATCGACTCGATCGCACTTTCCGTATTGCGCGCGTGGAGATAAAGGCCGACGCCGGCCGCGCCAATGACAATGAATAGAAGAGTGACGGCGCCGGCGAGTTTGTGCTGTTTGATTCCAGTGACTACGTACTCAGCGCTTGACGCGCGTTGCGAACGCGAAGCGGGCGGCATGCTTATTGGGGTGCTGGTTGTCGCGCCCGGGAGTTCCTTTGTCTGAATATCCATTGACGTAGGCACAACGGTATCAATGCCGGACGCTTCCAACTCGCGCCGCACTTCTTTCAATTCAATCGCGACGTCTTTGAGGGTTTGATAACGCTCGTCCATGTCTTTTGCCAGACAACGACGGACGACTCTTTGCAGGTCGGCAGGAGCCGAAGGATTCAGATCTCTTATCGGGGAAACCGGCTCGCGGATGATTTTATTAAGCGACTCAACCGCGTCTTTGCCTTCGAAGGCCTTTCGTCCGGTCACGGCCTCGAACAGAATGCAGCCAAACGAAAAAATGTCCGAGCGCTGATCGATCTCATCCGTCTTTCCCTGGGCCTGTTCCGGCGACATGTAACCGACCGTGCCGAGCACCATTCCGGGCTGAGATGGCTGCGGCAGAATCGCGGTAGCGACTTCGCTGGAAGTGTCTGACGGTCGCTTGGTCTCGATTAGCTTCGCGAGTCCGAAATCCAGGATCTTCGCGTGGCCGTCTCGGGTCACCATAATATTTTCAGGCTTGAGATCGCGATGCACGATTCCCGCGGCGTGTGCTTTGGCGAGCCCTTCAGCCGCGTGTTGTAAAAGGCGTAGAAGTTTTCTGAGATCAGTATGATTGCGAATCAATTCGCGCAACGTCTGGCCGTCGATATGTTCCATCGCGATGAAGTTCGTGCCATCGTGCTCGCCGATCTCATAGATATGAGCAATGTTCGGGTGGTTAAGCGCCGCCGCGGCTTTAGCTTCCCGAACGAACCGCTCCATTCGGTTGCGATCCGCGGCCACTTCCGCCGGCAAAATCTTCAACGCAACCTTGCGATCGAGCTGCGTGTCATGCGCCAGATACACTTCACCCATTCCGCCCGCG
>QHXG01000792.1:0-1756 GCA_003222845.1 Acidobacteriota bacterium
ATCTCGGCAGGGTCGGTGTGGGCGACAATCTTGCTGCTGAATGCATCGACGACGATTTCTCCGACTTGTCCAACGGTTACGCCAGGATAGGACAGGACTACTGGTACTCGCCAAACCTTTTTCTGTTCATCGAGGATCGGATCAGCAGGGCCAAAACGATCGGGAAGACGCTCCCAGAGCCAACCGGCGACGACCTGGACGGCGTCCTGCGCCATTACTTTCAACGGTTTTGGATGTTTCTGCTGCTTGTTCATTTCGTTCTATCTTTTTCGGCTCGTGATAATTCCCAATAGCACTCACGCAGCTTCAGCGGGCAGAGGTTGATTTGCGGGGTTCTTGAGATACTTCATAACCTCGTCGTGCATCTTTTCGATCTCGGCCAGATACCCTTCAGCCATCGCGGGAAAGTTCTCCGGCGGAACGCTGACGCGGAATTGCGCGACCAGACTTTCAAACCAGGCGATCCTTTCCTGCGTGCATTTCAACTCAAGGTCATTTTGAATCATCGTCATTTCTCCCGAATGACTTCCACAATGCCGTGTCGGCTATGATCTCGTTTGATTTGCCAATGCTCGATGAACCGATCGACCGTTTCCAGCAAGACGCCGCACGGCGCTGTCCAGAAGATGCTCGCGCCTAGCTCAACGTGCGACCGCAAATGATGGAAGACCAGCGCGGTCTCTTCATCGCATTCCGGCTCCCGAAAATCGTCGCGCATTATGAGGATGATGTCAACGTCATTTGGGTTTGGCTTAGCGGTGACATAACTGCCAAAGATAACGAAGCGTTCGAGTTTGCCGGTGCCGCGAGCGAGGTCGTAAATGCGCAGCAACCGCGTGGTCACAAGCTGGCGCTGTGGAGTTCCGTGACCAAAACGAGCGATCACTTCGTCAAGCGAAGCCTGATGGACGCCGACCGGCAAGTCACCATAATGGTCGAGTTCGGGAAGCGGCATAGTTTTGTGCGGTCAGACTATGGCCGGGCCTTTGGGAACGAGGCAACGCCCGGCACGCCTTTTATCATGATTTGCGTGAGCGTGTCGAGAGATTCGTTTGGCCCTCGACGCATAGCGTCGGCATGACTCTGCGTGTGCTTTTGATCAGATTCGATCAGAGAGTCCTGCGCGCCTGGACGTACGAGATGTCCGACGGGAAGTTGGAGCGGTATCAGATTGCGGCGCAGAATTGAGGCGGGATGAGGACTTCGAGCGCTTGGGTAAAACCTCTACACTTGCGAAAGTTCTTCCCGAATGATTTTTCTGACTGCGGTCGCAGTCAAACGAGGCTCTTCAATAGCAAGCTGTTGCTTCAAAGCTTGATTAATCAGAGTTTGATAACCTTTTCCAGTCTTCTGCGCCAGGGCGCGGAATCGCCTGATGATCTCGTCGTCGAGGAAAATAGTAATCCTTGTCTTACCCTTTTCCGTGACTACCGGACCCCTTTTCCCTTTGGACAAATCATATTCCTTTCTTTCCTTTCTCATAAATAGCACTCACGCAGCTTCAGCGGGCACAGGCTGATAGGCGGGCCTCTTGAGATACTCCATGACCTCATCGTGCATCTTTTCGATCTCGGCGAGATACCCTTCGGCCATTGCAGGAAAGTTCTCCGGCGGAACGTTGACCCGGAATTGCGCGACCAGACCTTCAAACCAGGCGATCCTTTCCTGCGTGCATTTCAACTCAAGGTCATTTTGAATCATCGTCATTTCTCCCGAATGACTTCCACAATGCCGTGCCGGCTATGATCTCGTTTCA
>QHXG01000792.1:1859-2281 GCA_003222845.1 Acidobacteriota bacterium
CATTCAGGCTCTCGAAAATCGTCCCGCATAATGAGGATGATGTCAACGTCATTTGGGTTGGGCTTAGCGGTGACATAGCTGCCAAAGATTATGAAGCATCCATCAGCGTCGTGTCAGAACCGCGAGCGGTAGCGACCGGATCCTACGCGCAACTCAGCATAAACACTTATTTCGTAAGTTACTTTGATCCGGTCGCTACCGCTCGCGGTTCTGACACGATTCGTGGCGCCTCTCACATTTAATTGCAGGAAAGCACGAAGCGCGCAGGTCTGCTATGGCGTTGGAATCTGTGACGCAGATCACAATTCTGCCAAAACATTCTCCGTGTATGACAAACCGATGACAATCGAAACGCCGGTTTTTCTAGAATAAGCGCGTGATCGACCAACTGGTCATCCTGAATCTTCGACGCGAGGCGCGTG
>QHXG01000796.1:0-2244 GCA_003222845.1 Acidobacteriota bacterium
CTCTGTGTGAAGCTCTCCAAACACCGGAATGCGCGGACCTGGCTGGGATCCATTGATGAGGTAATAGGCATGTGTGTCGGTTGTCGGCGTGTCCAACCCGGTGCCATAGAACTCTATGAAGTCAGCCGCACCGAGTTGCCCACTGCTGCGGCTCGCTGCTATCGGCACTTCTCTTCCATCCACAAACAGACGCAGGTTTCGAATATCTCCAGAAACGTCGAAGCCGGCAGCAGCCATCTCAGACTGCGCGACTCGGTACCAGCCGTTCTGCTTTATTCCAATCTTTAAGCCTGGTTGAGCCGCGATGACCCATTGGTCCTGAATCGTCGCAGGTGTGGACGCTACTCGATCAAAAATACCTGCGGGCCCTTCCGCTTGCGCGGAAACATTCGCCTGCGCAGCGACCTCGGTGATTAGTTCCGCCTGTCGGGTCTGGGGAAGGTTTGCGCTCCAAACGGAAGTGAATGGGCCGAGCAAAAGACTCGGCTCGTTCAGCCTGATTTCTTCGAGATAATAGCGAGAGTAGCCAGTCCCGCCCCCGTCGAACCATTGATACTCGTAACCAGAGTCGAGCGGTGTTCCCTGCCTGAGCACCGAGCCGGCAATAATCGAAGGATTGACTAGAATTCGCGCGTCATTCTCGTCGCGATAGATGTTAAAGCCCAGATTGTCGAGTTCGAAAGAAGTGCGCCATTCGATCAGCACCCCTGAAGGGCTAGCGGCCACTCTCACATCGGCGGCATGCGCCAAACCGATCCTTGTATAGGGATCCGAACCCTGAGCGCGGACTGAAATCGACGAGGTTACTGGCGCTAGCGAGCAAAGCAACGCGAAGATCAAAGCGACAGTGGCGATGCGTCTCATCTCAACCTCGGCAATGGCACATTATCTGCGAATGGTGCTGGGGGAGACAACTGAAACTGCGTTAGGCCGTGTGTCAAGAATTGTAGGTAACTCCCTCTCCCTTTGGGAGTGGGCCGGGGTGAGGGCGTAGCTGAGTGACAAAAAAGAAAACTCTTCTCCCATCCTTTTTCCTGTCCGCTCCGATAAGAAAGGAGAAAAAAGGTGTTTTGGGTTGGTGGCTAAGCCCTCACCCCAACCCTCTCCCAAAGGGAGAGGGCGTTTACCTACGAAGCCTTACCAAGCAGATATTGCCCGGCCTGAAGAGCGAAGGCGCCAATTTGGTAGGGGAAACGGGGAAAGGCAACGACTCTGCCATTCAGATTGAAGGTTGCGGTAATAGGATCTGGCCATCGTTCGCGAACCTCTTTCAGCAGGTTTCGTGGGCTTCGCAGCGAACGCGCGAATGGCGGGCGCGGTTGGACCGGCAGATGATCGCGGGAATGAAGATTTCCCCACTGTTTCAAAGTTGCGTCGAGCAACCAGTCTGGAATTTCCCTCGCTTGCGCAGACAAAGGCACCGCATCAATTTGCGCTCCCAGCAGTCTATGCGCCAGGACGATCGAGGACGCAATCCACGACGCTTGACGTTGATTTGATCCGAAACAGAGATTCCAATCAAAGCGGGACGGCAGCGATTCGATCGTCAACGCAATGTCGCACAGCCACGAAGGTCGCCACGCGCCGTGTTTGAAGAAATGTATCGCCAGCAATGCGAGATTATCTTCCGGGCCCAAGACACGCACTTTGCATCCTTGCAAATCGACAGCGCGCGAGCACTCGAACAATTCACGGATCGGGCGATCTTCGAGCTCTGAAAGCTCTGAATGCAGATCAACCCACCACGCGTCCGGCGGATTCAATGCTTCGAGCGCCGCGCGATATTCCGAAGGTCTGACCAGCAGATCGACGTCACCGTAAGCTCGCAGCGTGGGATGCGGATAGAGACGCGCGATAGACCAACCCTTGATGAGAATCGGCTCAATGCCGGCCGCGCCCAGCAAACCGCAGGCAGTAACGATTCTGTCTTCATTGATTGCCGACTGCAACGCTTGCATATAATATCCCTGATGCAGTAACTCCCCGCACGCGCTTGTCTTCAAGTAACTCTTCCCGAAGCGCCACCACGCGAGACCGGCGCCGCCCGAATCGTAAAGCAGCCTGGTAACCAATTCGAGATCGCTCACGCAAATATCCAGCGCCGGCTGCTTGTCTCGCCAGGAGCCCGCCAGAAAGTTAGCAACAAGTTGTCCGCGCGAATGAGAGAATGATGGGTTCATCGAAATTCAGGTGGAGGCTGAGAAGTAAGGAGCGCAGCCAACGTTAACCCCCGATGCAACTACC
>QHXG01000796.1:2396-4671 GCA_003222845.1 Acidobacteriota bacterium
TTCCAGCAAGTGATTGCGGGCTAGCCGATCAAGCGCCAGCCAAACGATCTTCTCATCGACTGAGCAATCGAACTGCTGACCGAGTTTCCGCGCGATCTGCTCTGTTGTATTCCGGCCATCGCAATGTTGCCACACGAACGCGGCGGTTTGATTGAGACAGTGCGCGTGGTCACTATCGAGATCGTAAACCAGAACTTCGTCAGGTAATTCCTTAATCACGAGACCGTCTTTGCGAGCGAGGGGCTTTCTCTGATCTTTGTCCTTCACGTTTGCCTCCGGCGAAAACCGTCGCAACGGATCTGTGCTGCTTGCGGAATCTTAATAAATTAGAGAAATGGCAAAGTATCATGGCAGCCCCAGTGCGTCAACGATTTTCAAGTCGGGCGTGCAGTTACTGCCCTATCGACTTGAGTGAGAACGAATCGAGCCACAGCGTGCCGAACGCAGGACATGGATCACTGGCGCAACTCTGTCGGGCGATCGTTATGACAATTGCTTGAGTCTGGGCGCTGGTGTTGAAGTCCATTGCGAAGTCACGCCAGCCAGCCACATCTGAGCGAAGAGACTGTAACTCAGCCAGCACGGCAGTTTTTTGCTCGGAAGCATCGGTGATCGTTACGGTCGGGGCTGCCGCGGAAACGAAATCCTTCGAGAGCGCGGCAAAGCTTAGACGATAGCGCGCCTGTGGCTTAACTAGCACTAACTGGGTGAGTAACGGAGATTTTGCGCTCGAGTTACCGCGAAAGTCGATGCGTAGACTTCTCGATTCATCGTGGCGTTCATTCGTGTCAACAGACATCGTCACGTTCGCAACGCTCGGCGTGATTTGCCAACCGAATCCTGACTGGCCTACGGTGATCGGCTCTTCGAATCCACCATCGTGAATCCCCGTAGCGGTGTCAGAAACCCGACCGTCAGGAAGGTTGCGTGACTGAAGACCGTGAATCGTTGCCCAGACTTCATACGCTTCGTTGAAGGCTCGCGCTTTTAAGAGTTCGTCCAGCAAGCTTTCGTTCTTCGCACTATCAGTAAGCGCGCTCAGACGAAACTGCTCGAGAGCGGCGGCTGCCTGATTGTGCCGGGCCAGAAAAAGCGCCAGCGACAAACGCGCTTCCTCGGTTTGGGGCTGCATGACCCTGACAACGGCGTCAACGTCCCCACCGTAAATACCCCACGCCAAGTCGATGACGTTGGGCCAAAGGTTGGGATTTCCGATCGCCGCACGCCGCAATTCAGTAAACGCTTCGTCGTACTGGCCCTTTCGCAAAAGCAGATTCCCTAGTTGCCATCGCGGCGGCGCATAAGACGGCGCCAGGGCCGCCGCCTGTCGCAAAGCGCGCAACGCGCCCTCCTGATCCTGATTTTCGTCACGAGTGACGCCCAGCATGAGCCACAGAAAATAATCGCGCGGGCGCAACTGCACGGCACGCTCGAACTCGACCGATGCTCCCGAATAATCCTCGCTGTTTTGCAGTACTTCGCCGCGAGCGAAATGAGCTTCGGCGTCATTGGGCGCAAGCTTTATGGCACGATCGGCCGAGTCGATCTCGCCGGTTAACTCCGCGCGCTCAGCCAAAGTGCGCTCGATGCCTGTGCGGGCTGCTTCCCAAATGGCCCAGGAGCAAACAAGAGCGGTGAGCGTGGCCAGGGCGATGCGGTTCAATTCTTTTCTCTAGCCCAGGCGTTCACGCCTGGGTTGGTGAAATCACGTTGATTCTGGCATTCGTATCTTTCCATCAAGTTCGATAGGATGATGTTTCTTCTCGTCGGTCAAAATAAGCAGCGGACATCTTGTTTCCCCTTCGTCGATGAAAGCCTCCTAAAGGAGGCTAGGTCAAAACCTGTCTTGTCCGTTCCCCAGGCGTGAACGCCTGGGCTAGAGAAAACGCTTCCTCTTCTCAAGAGAAAAACCAATCGGCGAGTTGGAATCAGCTACAGTAAAAAACCAGCGCTCCCAAAAAGAGTGCTGGCTTTATTAAACCGAAATTTGCCGGCAAGCATTAACGAATCGGCGATGTGGTGCCTCCACGACTCAAGCCAACACCGATCGCGATTCCGCCGCCAATTCCGGCGATGATTCCCGCCGTGGCTGCGGTACTCAGACCAGCGCTGATTGAAGACAACTGGCCGTTCGGCAGCAGGCAAAAGCCCATGTGGCGTCGTTTCTTGTCAGTTTTCTCAGAAGCGGAGTCAGTGTAGATCTCCATCTCACCCGGAAGGACGTTGGTCTTCTTTTTAGCCACAGCGCAGCCTCGAATCACTTTCACCCGGACGT
>QHXG01000790.1 GCA_003222845.1 Acidobacteriota bacterium
TCTCGCGTTCGTATTCTTCCACGTCGCATCATCTGCATATAACACGCACTGGATCACTACTCTCTCAAGAAACTTCGGGTGCGATTTCTGCGAAGACTCCGAAGTGGGGACAACTCTGATTGGCGGCGAGCGTAATTGGCCCTGCAGGGTAACGGCTTTGTCACTGGAAATCTTTGTGTAGCTCACGAATTGATGGCTGCCGAGTTCATTATGGCTGCCGGGATCGAGGAAAAGATAGTCCCACGCCACTCCTTCGCTTCGCTTTCCCGAATTTCTAATCTTGAGGGAATAAACATAGTAGACAGGCAGGCGCCCCGGTATTGACGGAAAAACATTCGCTGACGCGATGCGCACCGGGTTCGGGGTTTTTGTATCTGTACTTGAGGTGCTCACTGAAGTCATCGAGGCCGGATCGTTGAAACTGTTGCCGGTAGGAATAATCGAAGGATCGAAATTACGCGGGAGTCTGACCTGCTTCTCCCAGTGAATTTTAAGAATCTTGATGTTCGGCGCCGCCGCGTTCTGAGCTTCTTGTCCTAACAGCGCAGCCGTGGGAATCAAAGATAGAAGGATTAGCCGGCACGATTGTCTAACGAAGCGGCGCTGATGTTTCGAGTCCATGATGACCCTCCAATTCAGGCCTTAACGGCAGAGAGCAGAGTTTCTCGCACAGGAAGGCCGAGGGGGATTTTCTTCTGCGACCTCAGCGAGAACCTCTGGGGCCTTTGCGGTTAAGGTCCTGGCGGCCTATCGCCAGCCGCAGGTGTAGATAGCCCCTTGCTCCTTCGCGATTTCCGCAAAGCGCTCTTCATAATTTTTTGCGTATTCCTCAACCGCGCGTTTGATTTTCGCGAACAGGCGACAATGAAACTTTTCTTTCTCTACGCGGTCGCGCAAAAAGAGCATCGCGTTTGCTTCTCCCCAATATTCGCGGTCCTCCCAAATCTCGACCGGGTTGCCGCCAATCTTTTGCGCAATCTCCACGAGCCGAGGATCGGCAACGTTGTGACCGTTGCTGAGGAAGATTTTATTGTAGATCGGCACTAATTGAACTTGCAGGCTGTACAAATCTTGACGAGTCGAGGATATCTTCATGATGTGCCCAAACTCGTGCGCGAGTTTTGCTGCCGCCAGAGTATTTCCACTGATCAACTTGGCCGATTCGAATGGCTCCAGGGCGTTCATCACCGGATAATAAACCGAAGTCGGGAAGCCCTGATCGAGGCGGCTGCCCAGGCTGATCGTAGCGGCGACGAGCTCTCCGTTTTCATTCCACTTGTACTTCCCCGAGCCGGCGCCCTCGCTGTTACTGCTGATAATAGTAATCGTCAGCACGAGGCGCGGGTGGTGGGCATACATTTCCCATTGCGCCTTTCCAATGTCCGTCGAAAGGAACTCGCTCTTCCATTCGTCGTAACGCTTCTGATATTTGTCGGGGATAACTTCCCGAATGCCAGCAACGTCAGTTGCTGAAACCATGTACTTATCGCGCGCAGCATTTCGCGCAAGGCTCGCAGATTGTTGGGCTGCGATTTGGAAAGCGCCCAGGGTTAACATAAACAGCACGGACAAGCCAATCGGCCGGGTTATTCTCACGAGTCGATCCTCCTCTAAGTAAGCAGTGATCTAATTAAGCCGAGGATGATAGCAGCAGCTACTTGTAAACCAACTCTTTGGCCAAGTCAATGAATAAAATTCTGGTCTTTTAGTGTCAACCCAGGGCAGAACGCTTTGCTTGACGACGGCTTTGCTTTCGTAACGAGATTAGATTTTTTGTCGTCCGCTCCGCGATTAATAGCGCGAGTCCAATCCAATATACTACGTGTCTGCCTAAAACGCACCGCTAATTTCAGTCAAGTCCTATGGTTTTCGGCTGCAATATCTTTTCAGAACCTCCAAATTCCAAAAAATAAGCCTTGACGAGCGCGGTTTTGGTTATATACTTGCCGTCATCATTTATCCGAGGCTCTCGATCGAGAGCGGAACTAATTAAGGGTACTACTCGCCGCTGTTTCTTTGTGTAGTTGAGGTTCACTCGCCTTTGGTTTTCGACTTACCAGGAGAAGGCATGCTTGGTGATGGTTCGACTGTCACAGTCTCGCCACGATTTCAATCTAAGGAGAATCTGCATATGAAAAGAACAACCCTATTTCTAACGTTGGCTGTTCTCGTCGGCGTCTTCGGTCTTAACCTGGCACCAGTTCGAGCCCAAACAGCGTCATCAGGCAGTGTTCATTGTTGCGGGCGCTGACGTCACACTAACCGATACTGCGACCAAGAGCGCGATCACGACGACCACCAACGACGCCGGTCGTTATAACTTTCCCGTGGTCAATCCTGGCGTCTACGACCTGGTAGTGACCAGGCAAGGTTTCAAGACCGCCAAGTTCAGCACCCAGAAGGTGAGCATCGGCTCTGTTTTGACTGTTAACGTCGCGCTGGAAGTCGGCGCGCTAACCGAAACAGTGGTCGTGACCTCAGCGATGGCCGGTACTGAGCTTCAGACGACGAATGCGACGGTGGGCACGACGATCAACCTGAA
>QHXG01000212.1 GCA_003222845.1 Acidobacteriota bacterium
GCCTGAGTATGACAAACTCGGTTTTGGCCGCATTGAGATTTTCACCAAGCCAGGAACTGATAAGTTCAGGGGCTCAGTCTATTTCAACTTTGCCAATCAATTCTGGAACACGCGCAATCCTTACGCCGCGCAGAAGGCGCCATTTCTCTTGAAGGAATATGGCGGTAGCGTAAGCGGTGCGCTGAGCAAACGTGCGTCTTTCTTTCTTGATGTTCGGCGCGACGAGGTGGACAACGGCTCAATCATCAATGCAATAACTCTTGATCCACAGACGCTGGCGATCATCAATCCGTTCACGGACGTGTTTCGGACGCGGCAGCGGCGCTTCGGAATCAACCCCCGCATCGACTATCAACTCAACCCCAAAAACACTTTGACCGTTCGGTACGGTTTTACTCGCGCCGATATTCAGGGCGCTGGCATCGGCGGGTTCAATTTGGTTTCGCGCAGCACACATCCCGAGAACAAAAACCACACGTTACAGATTACGGAGACGGCGGTACTTGCAAAGAACATTATCAACGAAACGCGGTTTCAGTTTTTCCGCACTTATGGTCCAAACGTAGCCAACGATCTGAGCCCGGCAATTCAAGTGCTAGGATCTTTCAACGGGGGCGGCGCACAAGTCGGCCATTTCTTCGACACGCGCAACAGTTTTGAGTTGCAAAACTATACTTCGATAATCAGCGGCACGCATTCGTGGAAGTTTGGCGCGAGGCTACGCCGCGAAACTGATGACAATATTTCGCCGCAGAATTTCGGCGGCACGTTTAGTTTCGGCGGCAGTGATCGACGACCTTCCCTGGACGCGAACGGTCGCCCAATTTGCTCTGGCCAAACGGTTCTCACGCCGGTTACTTCCATCGAGAGATATCGCTGGACGCTGTTAATGCAGCAAAGGGGCTGCACAGTGGCAGACATCCGCAGATTAGGAGGAGGCGCGACGCAATTCAGCATCAACGCGGGAAATCCGGAGATAGCTGGGAGCCAGTTCGATGTCGGATTATTCGTCGGCGACGACTGGCGCGCACGGCCGAACTTAACTTTGAGCCTTGGCCTTCGTTACGAAACGCAAAACAATATTCACGACGGGCGTGATTTGTCGCCCCGCTTCACGGTGGCGTGGGCGCCAGGATCGGCAAAGAATCCCCATCCAAAGACCGTAGTGCGCGCAGGCATCGGCGTTTTCTATGATCGGTTCAGTCTTTCAAACCGGCTCATTGCTCTTCGTTACAATGGGATCGTTCAGCAGCAGTATGTAATTACAAACCCGGACTTCTTTCCCACCATTCCTTCGATCACTTCTTTGGCCGCCTTTCAGACGACGCAGACTATTCAACAGATTAGTCCAACACTGCGTGCGCCATACGTCATTCAATCTGCCGTCAGCCTCGAACGCCAGTTGCCGTTCAATACAACCGTTGCCGTCACCTTCGCGAATGCACACGGCCTGCACATGCTGCGGTCCGAGGTGAAGCCCGGCCCGGTGTTCGTAATGGAGTCTTCCGGCCTGTATAACCAAAACCAGTTGATCACCTACGTTAACTCGCGGCTCAACAAAGATGTTTCTATGTCCGGCTCGTACGTGCTGAATCGCGCGATGAGCAATACCGACGGCCTCGGCACATTTTCGGCCAAGCCGAATGACTTCACGGGTGAGTACGGTCCGGCATCCACTGATGTGCGGCATCGCTTTACCTTGACCGGCTCAGTCAACACCAAGTGGAGTATGCGTCTCAACCCCTTTGTCGTAGTCCAGTCTGGCCCGCCGTTCGACATCACGGTCGGTCGTGATCTTTATGGCACTACGTTGTTCAATGGCCGGCCGGGAATTCCAACTGACCTGACAAAGCCCGGTCTGATTCAGACGAAATATGGTTTACTCGATCCTAATCCGACGCCTGCCGAGAAAACGCTGTCACGTAACTTTGGCCGGGGACCGGGCACAGTCACGGTAAATCTGCGCGTCACCAAGACAATCGAATTCGGGCGTGAAGGATCTGGGCCTGGTGGCGGACCACCACCCAGCGGCCCAGGCAGTGGCGGACCAGATCGTCGCGGCACGCCCGGCGTTTTCACTCCCGGAGCACCGCCGGGTCAGTCCGCCTCGCGCGTGAGTCACCGTTACAGCCTCAGCATCGCGATGTCGATAAATAATCTGCTGAATCACACCAATCCTGGTCCGATCATCGGCAATATTACTTCGCCGCTCTTTGGTCATGCCAACCAGCCATCAGGAGGCGGAGGTGGCTTTGGTGGTGGTCTAGGCTTTTCAGAGAGCGCCAACAACCGGCGACTGGAACTGCAAATGAGATTCTCGTTCTAGCCTGTTAAGACTCTTACTTAACGTATTCCCAATGCCACGGCTCATAAAAGTAAGGGCGAAAGCCGAAGCGTTCAGCGTTGCGCACGAGCCATTGATAAACCGCTGTCTTAACCTGGATGGCGCGATTTGAATCTTTCGTATCCACCGGATCGCCGCCAACGTAAAAGTCCAGCGCGCGGCCGGTGAAGTGAGGACTGTTGACTGCAAGGCCGGCGCTCCCTGCATTAGGCGACTGCCGCCGCAACTGATCCTGATACTCGCGCGAGCGAAAAGCTGAAACGATCTTAAAGTATTTCTCAGTGGGCGCGAGTCCGCCTTCCGGTGTATGAGCGAGATTAAGCGACCGATCGGCGATCGCGGCCGCAAGCATACGCTTGTATGCCGCGTAAGTCTCGCGCTCAACCTGACGAAGTTCCGCGACTCGCTCAGGGTCATAAAAATCGGCAGCGGGGGCGGTGACAAGCTGGTCCGATTGAGCGTAGTTGCGATCCTTCAACCTGTTCTTCTGCCATTCAGAAATCATCCGGTTGAGCGACTCCTCATCGAGCACGCCGCTGGGGTTCAGGCCTACTTTCTTCTGCCAACTGGCGAGTGCGGCAGCGAAACCGCCGGAAGACGCTTCGTTTTGAGGATTGAGGGACTGGTTTATCAGCGCATCGTAAAGATACCAACCGCGTTGCTGTTTGCCGCCGAAAGTCCAGACCAATTCGTTTTGCAGGGCAGCGTTACGTTCCCCAGCCGCGGCAAAAATTGATGAGGCCTTTTCGGCTAATGCATCACGAGGATCCGTTTTTAGAACGGTAGGCTTCACGTGGGAATCAGCCTTGGGACTTTGCGATTGGCCACGGCTACTCCGAGTCTCAAAAGACACAACGCCCAAAAGAACCGCGAGCGCAACAAAAACCAGGGCGATATGAACTCTAAAATGCTTCATTGTTGATTACCGACGAATCTTGCGTGAGATTTCTTATCGGGAAAGTACTCAGATGCGCAAAAGCTGGACACGGTTCGATACCGCGCAAAGTTTTATTGAGCCAAGTAATTTCGGCCTTGAACCGAACGGTCGAGGAAACTCAAGAGCAAAAGAGGGGTGCGGTTAAATGTGAAATCGGTGGTATCTCCAAGGCCACTCGCAGTTTTAATTGCACCCCCAAGAGAGTACCCCGAGGACTAGTCCGAGCATGTGTCCGACCCCCATGTGATATCGTTACCTCGTCATCATCAAAGTCTTGAATGACTTATTTCTGGGATAAACAAATTCAAAGGGCGGACCATCAGAAAGTATTGAACCTGCGAAGCAGGTGAAAGCGTAGAGCCTGGGGCGTGAGCCCCAGGAAGAAGTTGCAAAGATCATTGAGTCCGCGAAGCGGACGACAGAACCGGCGAATTCAAAAACGCAAGCGCTAGGCGACAGGATAGTCGCATTAATACGCCAGATATTGCTCTTCGCCTTGTTCTCGGCTTTCTTTAGCTGTCGCCCATTTCACGGGCTTCGGTGTCTATTGGTTTCTCTCCCTGGGGCTCACGCCCCAGGCTTTATGCTATCGCCTGCTACGCAGGCTCAAGCAGCTTAGCTGTTCCAGGAAGGAGTCGAATCATGCATCCAAATCTGCGTTTCGTTTTCATATTTCTTATTTCGCTAATTGCATTTTCAACCGCTCGCGCTCAGGACAACGGCTCGAATTCCACCGACCCACTCGTGCGCGTGCTGTTGACGAAAGGTCTCTTGACGACTGAAGAGGCACGATCGATCACCATGAAAGCATCGCCTGCCGAACAGCGCGATCGTCTGGCCACGCTGCTGCGCGACAAGGGCGTAATCTCAGCCAGCGAATTCGAAGCCGTTCGCACGGTTGCGCCAAATGAAAACGTCGCGCTCAAAACGATGAATGCCGATTACAGATCGAGCGCGCCGGAAAAACCAGCGGCAGCACCGCAACCGAGTCCACCCACAGTGATCGCGGCAGTCGCGCCCGTACGATTGCTGGGCATCGATACACCGAAACGCGAAGGATTGATCCCGGATATCAGACTCGGCACCGGCGCGCGCCTCAAACTCTATGGCATTTTCAAAACGAGCTTCATTCACGATTCTTCATCGCCACAGGGAAATGATTTCCCCCTTCCGCTGCTGGCCGCGGATACTGGTCCAAACAATTCGCCTGAATTCCATCTACGCGCGCGCGGGTTGCGACTCGGTGCAAACTTCGAATGGCTTGACCCTGCGCCCAAGATCACACTCACCGGAAAGATCGAATTCGACTTCGAAGGTGACTTTACCCGCGTGAACAATCGCAACATCTCTTCGATTCGTTCCAGCCAACCTTCGATTCGTTTGGCATGGGTAAGAATCGATCGCCGGTTCAACGATAAGACCAGCGCCTTCGCCCTCTTCGGCCAGGACTGGGCGCCGTTTGTTTCGTCCACGATGCCAAACATGATCGAGAATACAAACTTCGGGGGCTTGGGATATGGCGCTGCCTACACTCGCATACCACAAGCGCGGTTTGGTTTCAATCACAAGTTCGGGGGCTGGCGCGATTTTAGATTTGGGCCAGAGATCGCAATTGTGCTTCCGGCTTTTGGAGACTTGCCGACTGATGTTACGAATCAAACGGGATTCGGTGAACGCCAGGGCGCCGATTCGCAGCAGCCCGGTGTGCAAGGCCGAGCGGTGTTCCAATGGCAACTTGATAAAGCCGCTAGCGTATCGCCTGCGCAGTTCATTGTCAGTTTCGAACACGCCAGACGAAGGGCAATCGTGACGGCCGCGAACGTGCCGGCAGCGTTCAGGGCCGCATTTCCCAGTGGAGCGGAGGTCGGTAGCAGCAGCAACGGCTTTTCAGTAGAAATGCAATTGCCGACGCGTTTCGTCACCGTGGTCAGCAAGTACTACGACGGTTCGGATCTGCGATTCTTTTTTGCTGGGCAACTGCTCTCAAACTTCAATGACACGGCACGGTTAACCGGTACCGCCAGTGCCGCTTCAATCGACGGAGCATCGACCGTCGTTTTTGGTTTGCTCAATGGATTGCCCGTAGTTGCGCCGCAAAGACCGGTGCGCGGTCAAGGAGGTTTTATTCAGTTTGGTTTTCCGCTGTCACGCATTTTCAACGCTGATCCAAAAGGACGCAACGCTGGATGGACCGCTTATCTTTATTATGGAGACGACCAGGCCACGGCGCGGGATGCACGGCGGTTTGGCGCGCGCGGCGCTCGTAGCGATCTGTTCTCGGGCAACATTCAGTACAAATGGAATCAGTGGATAACGTTTGCGTACGAACAAGGATATTATCGCACGCGTGCAGATAATCGCGCCGGGATATTGCCGTTGTTTCGCGGAATTCCGAGCTTTACCGCGCACAACATCCGATCGGAGTTTGCGGCAATCTTCACTTTTTAGCTCCAGTATCAGAACCGCGAGCGGTAGCGACCGGATCATAGAGTCATGATCCTAATTTGAATGTAGGACTTATCGTAAGTTGAGTATATACTCGGGTCGCTACCGCTCGCGCTTCTGACACGAGATTACCTGATGAACCATCAACCCCAGATCGTAGCCGTGAGCGGCTTTTCATCGAACGTTGGCAAGACAACGCTGGTGTGCGAACTGCTTCGGCAGCTGCCTGGCTGGGAAGCCATCAAGCTAACTCGCGGTCATTATCGTTCATGCGGCCGAGACCCGGCGGGCTGCTGCGTTAGCGATCTGCTCCGCGACGAGCCGGTGGTTCGTTCGGGGCGCGAGGCCAATTACGAAGCTGGTAAAGATACGGGCCGTTTCTGGGATTCAGGCGCGTCGAACGTGCACTGGGTCATCGTTAAAGATGGTCAAGTTGAACAGGGAATTAATGAAGCACTCGCGCGGGTCGAAGCGGCTGGGGTGATTGTCGAGGGAAACAGCTTTCTTGAGTATGTCACGGCGGATCTGTCGATCATGTGCGCACGCGCCCAAGGCGGGAAGATCAAACCATCTGCACGGAGCGTTCTGGCAAGCACTGACTTCCTATATCTCTCGACACTTGGCGCGACTAGTGTTACTGCCAAAAGACAATTCGAGGAATTCTCTGCAGCACTCACCATCGGACTGGATCTGGACGGCTTGCCGATTGTCACGGGCGAGGATGTTCCGCTGCTGTTGTCACGCATCTATCGATGGCAGAAATTGGCTGGATCCAGGCGCGAATCAAGCGTGGAAATGAAGAAAACCCTCCTGCCGCTCGAATCCGCAACGAGTTGATCGAGGATTTTCTAAAGTTCAGCGGCCGCCGGTTATGTAGTTTTCGAGATGTTTTATGGTGTACTCTTGCTCAGCAATAATAGCCTTGACTACATCGCCAATCGAAATGATTCCTGCCAACCGATCGTTCTCGAGTACCGGCAAATGACGGACGCGCTTATCCGTCATCTCTTGCATGCAGTCCTGGATGTTTTGTTCGGGATGCACGTAGTGAACAGTTGAACTCATTATCTCTCTGACCGGGATCTCGCGGGACGATTTGCCGTGCAGGATGACTTTCCTGGCGTAATCTCTTTCAGACAGAATGCCGATCACTTTTTCCGCTTCCCAGACTACCAGGGCGCCGACGTTCTGGTCGGCCATCGTCTTTAGCGCTTCGAACACCGTCATGTCGGGCGGGACAGTCCAGACGTTATCGCCCTTGTTCTGCAGAATATCTCTTACGGTTGTCATGACGAACGTAGCGCTGACGGCCGACAAAGGCATTTATTAGCCGCCCAGCGGAGGATCATTTGGACCGGCCGGCTGATCTGCATTGATGTGAATCGTGCCTCCGTTTGAGTCAATATAGAAATGATTCTTTCCCGTAGAATCAGTCTGCGGATCGGCGTTCAACGTGTATGACGACGGGCTGCTCGGCGATTTCGGCGTCACCTTCAAGGTAAAAATATAACCATCAGCCACTGGTGGATTTCCCGAGAAACGGGTGTCAAGACCTACGTCCTTAATCAGTTGTTCAAATGTTCCAAAGGCGCGATTGTGTGTATTGAAATACTGAATTTCGATCGCGGCGATTGTCTTCAGATCCTGTAACGTGGCGGCTTCGTTGCCGGCTTTCTGAGCGGCTTTGAATCCGATCACAGCGGCGCCAATCAGGATGCCGATGATGGCGATCACAATCATTAACTCAATTAGCGT
>QHXG01000213.1 GCA_003222845.1 Acidobacteriota bacterium
CTTATCAATTGTCCCCGTTGCTGAAGGTAGTAACATAGATAACGCGCTTGGGCGTAATGTGTGCCTTTGGCGTCGTCGTAGAACCGGCGCGCATCGAGCGAGGTGAGGTATTTGAACGATGGGACGGTGTTCGCTTTGATCGCAGCTTGCAGTCCGGGCAGACGCCAGTTCGTAAATCCGTGAATGTGGCCGTTGACCTCGCCGGTTTGTTCGTATAGTGAGCCCAAACCTTCGTTGAGCCATGGCGGGCAAGCAGGAAAGTTGGCTTCGATGAATGGGTGCACTATCTCATGAACCAGCGTGCCGCCGCCGGTTGATATGTTCATGATCAACGCTTTGTGGCCACTCGAGTAATAACCGTAGGGCGTAGTCGGTTTTTCACCGAATAGAAGGAGCGCATTCTTTTCGTAAGAGGCACCGTCCTTGAATAGCCAGATATCGAGAATGTCTCTTGGGTCCTGTGAAAAGAAATCCTGTTTGAGTTTATCTACGGCCCACTTGACCGTGTTCTCTGAATGTTGCTTGACTGCCTCTGCAGGTTCATCGCCAATGACGACAAATGGCGGTTGAATGAGAATTGTGAAATCAGCGGAGGGCAGTTTCTTCTTTAACTGCTCAACGTGAGCGGCAAATTCAGCGTTGGTGGAAGACTCGGGTTGCTTCGAAGTCTCGATCGCGCTGGGCGGTGGCTGATAAGGTCTCCCATCCGGGGTCGAGCTCAAATTATAGAGGAACGCCAGCCATGCGAGAACCAGCGGGGACACCAGCGCGACTTGGACTTTTCTAAACATTGGATGGCGGCCGTTATGGGCGCTTAGATGCTGGAACCGTAGCAGAAGTTCCCGAGGTCGATTAAGGAAGGAAGTAAGTTTTGAATCAGGAATGAAAATTGCCGATCTATTTCGCGCTGTCGGCGCTCAATACTTTTCCTTAGCGATCCGTGGGCGTTGCCCCTCGCTCTCACATTTCAAGCTTTCAGCGGTAAATCAGGCCCAAACAGTAAGGTTAAGGGGGAAAGAAAAGATCACTATTGACCTGATCCGACTCGAATAGTTAGTATTTCCAAAGGGTCGAGACCAGGACGCCAATCGTCCTGGCAGACAATGCCCTCCGAGTCCAACCACAAAAGTCATTAGGCCCAAGCCCTATCTCACTAGACTGCAGTTAACAAAGACACTCTGGGCCGCGCAAGCAAACTAAATTTATCGACCGATCTTTTGCCTTGAACGCTTCACGCAACCAAGGATTGAAAATATGAGCGCACAACTTGAACAATGGCGAGTCAGCACAGTCGAAGGCGTGTTCGAGACCGATCTGGAAACGCTGCGACAATGGATAACTGAGGGCTCCGTCGCTCCGACGGACAAGGTCAGCAAGGGCAACCTTAACTGGATCGATGCCGGTCGCGCCCCCATGCTGAAGGCGGCCTTCCAGGGTGAATCTGTCACAACGGCGGCTCCGCCGTCAGTCTCTACTACACCTGCCGACCAGACCTGGCAAGAAGGGACAGAACCAGACGACGGATCGCTTGGTCACAATGACGCTGTTCCGCCGGTCAGCGATTTTGAAGATCCGGCGTCGCTTCCCACCAGTTGTTACAACCATCCGCAAGTCACGCCTCATTACATCTGCCCCGCCTGCGCTACGGGGTTGTGTGAAGCGTGCGGGAAGTTTCTGGAGGCACATAGAATTGCCACGTGCCCTCTGTGCGGAGAATTCTGCAAGGTTTATGAAGAGGTCAAAGCCCGAGCAGACGGCATTGCGTTTCAGCGCTCAGGTTTCGGCTTCGATGATTTTGTGCGGGCCGTGCGCTATCCGTTTCAACACAAAGTTGCGCTGCTGTGCGGCGCCTTGATCTATGGGCTTTTGCGGCTCGGTGGTTTGCGCGGCAGTGTGATTGCTTTCGTGATCATGTTTGGTTGCATGTCGCACGTCATCAGCCAGGTTGCGTGGGGCCGGTTGAATCGCAGCTTCATGCCGGATTTTAGCGAGTTCTCTCTGTGGGATGACCTGGCGGTTCCTATCTTTCTTGGTTTAGGCATCACGATCGTGACCTGGGGACCAGTGATTGTGCTGATGGCTGCGCTTTTCTTCGGCGTGCTGAACGCCGGTCCCAATGTTTTACCGCTCAGCGCGGGGCAAACTGAGACCGCGCAGCGATCCGTGACACCGGCTGACCTCGCTCCATTGACTGATCCGAATGCCGACCCGAAAGCGCTAGAACAGGCTAACGAGAAACTGAATCAACTCCGGCCAGGAACGCAGATCGCGCAGGAGGCAGAGCGATCAAAAAAGGCTAAGAGCGATCCCAGTCCAGGGCTAAGCGTGCTTCTGCCTCTTTTGGGAGGTGGGATTCTCTTAGCCATGCTGCTTTTGGCCGGCGTAGCTTGGGCGATCTTTTACTACCCGATGGCTTTGGCCGTGGCCGGTTACACGCAGAGTGTGGGGGCGGTAATTAACCCGATGGTAGGGCTTGATACTATACGCCGAATGGGTGCGACGTACTTCAAAGCCTTCGGCATGGTTCTCTTGATCCAGGCGGCAGGTTTAATCGTTGGCGGGGTGATCTCGGTTATCACGGCGCCTCTTGCGCTACCGTTTTTTGGAAATCTTCCCGGAACATTCATTGACGCTACAATCGCCTTCTACATCAACCTGGTGATCGCCTGCCTCCTGGGACTATCGCTCTTCAAGTCCGGTGACCGTTTGGGGATTAATGTCGACTAGATTGGAGATCGGAGGTCAGAGGTCAGAGATCAGAGGTCAGAGATCAGAGTTCAGGACGTGACCTGATTGCTAACTTTTTAATGCGGTTTGCCAATCGAACGTCGCCGATCTTCTCCGTTACCGCGGCGAAAGAGGACGCCGGGCCTGTCCAGCGAAGCTCATCAATTACCTTGAACAGAGGAAGATCCGTGCGCAACGTTGCGAGGTCCTTGAAAAGTAATGCTAGTTCACGCTGGCTGTCGAGTATTTCGGAAGGGAAGTCCTCGATGCGGCCGAAACGGCCAATGAGTGACGCGGCCGTCCTTGGACCCAGGCCTTTGATGCCAGGATAACCGTCAGCGGAATCTCCCACGAGCGCGAGGTAATCAGGAATGAACTCAGGCGCCACACTGAATTTTGCGCGGACGCCTTCCGCATCGCGAATCTCATTCTTTCGCCGATCGATTTGCACGACTCGATCACCAACAACGCATTGAGCAAGGTCTTTGTCCGGCGTCCAAATGCAGACCTTCTCAACGCGTGTGTCTTTAGCCGCAAGATGCGCCGCAGCCGCGAGTGCGTCGTCGGCTTCGAATTCGATCATGGGCCACACAACCACGCCCATCGCTGCCAGCGCGTCTTCAAGGGGATGAAATTGCGCGCGCAGTACGGGCTCGATACCGGCGCCGGTTTTGTATCCAGGCCATAGATCATTGCGGAAAGATTCGATGACGTGATCAGTCGCGACGCCGACATGGGTCGCGCCGTCCTCGATCATTTTCGCAACCGTGTTCAGGACCCCCGCGACCGCGCCGAACGGGGGATCGGTCTTCTTGAATCGTCGAATGCCATAGAAGTGACGAAACAGTTCGTAGGTGCCGTCGATGAGGTGAATGATCATAAGAGCGGAGGTCAGAAGTCGGAGGTCAGAGATCAGATGCGCTGGCTGTTCTGCTCGGCGCTGTCACAAAATGGCAAAATGAAAAATGACAAATGAAAAATGATCCTCATTCTACTGCTCCGCTTTCTGTACGTAATTCCCCGGATGGTACTCTCGCTCGGTGTGACCTTTCAGTTGTGACCGGTAGAAATAAACCTCTCTGAGATCGCCAGTGCTGTAGCGCTTCGCCTGGTCATTGAAGTGTGGCGACGACGGATTGCCATTCTCTCCGCCGGCGGTCACGGCTTTGGCGCGCACGGTTTTGCCAAACTCAACGACGGCGACGAAGCTGTTGCCGCTCGTGCCGTAAATTTTCTTTGAGCCCTTGTAAGGACGCGCAGCAAAGGATGCCAGCGAGCCCCATATTGCCGAAGTGAATCCGACGGGAATGCTTGGCCCGCCATCGTTGAAGGGATGGACGATGTCGTCGGTGAGACGTTGGAAGCGATTGATATTGCCCCATGGTGTCTTCCACGTTCCGAAGTCGGTTGTGAGTTTGTCGGATGCTCTCGAGAGCGATATTAGCAGTCGCGCGGCTGGGACTTTGCTGCTGACATATTCGGGAAGCGACATGCCGGCACTTCGCGCGTCAACTCCCAAGGTCCGTTGAATGTCCTCTGCCCAAAAGACGGCGAGCGAGGTCGGCACAGACGTCATCGACCAACGTAGATCCCACGAGCGCAGCAAGGCAATCTGATCGGACAGTTTCGCTTTAAGAGGATCAGTGGCAGGCGTCTGGTCCCAGGCTTTGACCAACGCGGGGATTGGCTTCTCAAACCAAGTCAGATAGCTGTCGTACGCCGCCGAGATAAGCGAGTCCAGCGTGAAATCTTTCTGGTTTTG
This sequence comes from Acidobacteriota bacterium, assembly GCA_003222845.1. Taxonomy (GTDB): domain Bacteria; phylum Acidobacteriota; class Blastocatellia; order Pyrinomonadales; family Pyrinomonadaceae; genus UBA11740. Next base: position 4,490 of record QHXG01000213.1, read on the forward strand.
CAAAACTCTGATCGCGTGAAGCCCGCGCGCCGATTCGACACCGTTATCGACGTAAGCTGGATAATCTGATTTCCTTGGACTGCTTGGACCCGCTGCGGACCACGGCGCGTTGTTGCTGTTGTAAAGCCAACCGCTCGCTGGATTCAGCAACTTCGGCGAATCGTCAACTGACAATAGACCTTGCCAATCGGTTGCCGGATCGCTTCCATCCACCGGTTTGGTCCAATCGAATTTAGGATCGCGCCGCGGTATAAAGTTGCCGTGGAAATAGGCGATGTCGCCCTCGGCATCCGCGAAGATTGTGTTGTTAGATGAATTCGTGTGCAGTTCCAGGGTTTGCTTGAACTCTTTGTAGTCCTTCGCTTTGATGCGCGTGTACGACTGGGTCAGCGCCTTCAAGGGTTCCTGCATCAGACTAATGCTTACCCATTTGCCATTCTCGGAACGAATGATCGGACCGTGCTGCGTGCGAAAAACGGTGAAGGTTTTCTCACTCATTCCGGCAGGCGCCTTGTACGGCACTTTGATCACCGATGTTGTCACGGGACGCTCTTCGCCCCCATATTTGTAGTAGAGCTGGTCGCCTTTCTTCACCACGGTTTCCAGGTACTCATCGATCGCGTCGACGGCGCTGGACGTGTGCATCCAGCCGCAATGTTCGTTGAATCCCTGATAGATAAAAAACTGCCCCCACGTCACGGCGCCGTACGCATTCAATCCTTCGTCACTGGCCATCTGTAGTTCCGATCTGAAGTAGAAGGACGTGTGCGGATTTATCAGCAGCAACGCATGATGCCCGGCCGTGTTCAAAGGCGCGATAGCCACACCGTTCGATCCGCCCGGTTCCGATTCCACGGCGGTTTCATCAGTGGCACGTGCATCTTGCGCGTGGTTCACGGGCGAGACGCCCGTGCCACTCCCATTCGCGACCGCAGCGGGAGCATTGCCATAGAACGCCTGCAACTGATTCAAATTAATCGTTTCGATGTCTCCACCGATGCTGCCTTCGCTGAAGGTCAGGGCCATCCACGGTTCGAAATGCTTGATGACTCGCGGTTTCACCCCAGGATGTTCGGCGAGATAAAAATTCAGGCCGTCTGCCCACGCATTCATCAACGACTTCAGCCATGCAGGGCTCGCCTCGTACTGAATCTTCATGGCGGCGGGATCGATGAAAATCTTCATGCGCAGATCGCGCCACACCGCAGACTCGCCTTCAGCCTCCGCCAGACGCCCGATTGAATTAATATAGTTCGTCTCGACGCGATTGAAATCGTCCTCGGCTTGAGCGTAGATCATTCCGAACACCGCATCGGCGTCAGTCTTGCCATAGACGTGGGCGATGCCCCAATCGTCGCGGGTGATCGTGACATTGCGGGCCTGTTGCTCCCAGCGTTGAAGTTCTTGGTTCTGCGCTTGTGAATCGTGCGGGACTAAAACGAACGCGAACGCAAAGGCAAATAGGAGAACGAGCTTCTTCATTAAGGACCTCCGTCGTTTAGTGGCACCATAATAAACAACAAAACCGGCTCGTTGGCTAGTGGGGAGGATTACCAAAGCGGCTCGAATGAGGTTTTCTTTGGGTCTTTGCGTTACCGGCCAAAACCATCTCACGAAAGTCGCAAAGAATCGAAAGCCGCAAAGAGAGTTCTGTTCGGACGTGACTTCGATTATTTGAAGAGAAGGTGCGCGACTCTAGTCTCAAGATCCCAATAGATCATCGCATATGCTGTGAGATCGAATGCCGCGTGGGCAATCATGAGCAAGAAGATGCGTCCGGTCACCGCGAAGATCGTACCGAAGACCAGGCCTACGATTGTTGCTTGTTCGGTACCGATAAGTCCCTGGACGCGGTAATGCGCCAGACCGAACAATACGGACGTAATCACTACGATGGCGACCTTCGCAGCGAGGCTGGTTCCGAAGAGCATGTGTAGTCTTTCGAACATGAAACCACGGAACATGGTTTCTTCACCAAAACCCGCGCCTGCGATCATCGCATACAACGTGATCGGGATCGCGGCCCGATTCCCCGTCAAATAATGATAAGCGTGATTGATTGGATCAGCGCCGAGTAGCGGCATCACGACCGACTTCATCAGGAATTTGAACGTGACGCCAAAGAGAATGCCGAGCGCAACCAGGCGCAGCCAGCTCTTCGGTCGCACGAAACCGATTTCGCGCCATGGTGTCTGCGATAAATGGACCCATAACAAAACCAATAGCGCACTGCCTGGAAGGAAAAGCCCATTACCAAGAAAAATGAGCACAATGGCGAGGAGGCCTAAGGGTCCGAATCCGCGCAGGCGCGCAGCAAAAACATTGTCGGGTGATTCTGGGGTTGAATTCCCACGCGCTGACTCGTCGTCGTTCATTTCGCAAACGTTATACGAACCGAGCGCCGGCCGAGTTTTAACTACTATCTGCTTGTGGAAGATTGCGCTTACTTTGAATCAGCGCATCGACGCTCCACTCGCCCGCTCCCTGCGCGGCCATGTACAGAAAGATGAAACAGAACAGCACGGCGGGCATGCCTTGATTCTGAACGGGCCAGTGACCGTTGGGAAAGTGAAACTGCCAGTACGCGACCGCCATCATGCCGGAGAGAATGAACGCTACCGGACGAGTGAAAAGACCGAGCATGATCAAAATGCCGCCGAAAAACTCGAGCACGCCGCCGATGCCCGTCTGAGATAGCAACGGCACCTTTGCGCCACCCGGCATGCCGCCGAACCAGCCGAACAGGATCACGCTACCGGTCTGAATAAATAAAAAACCCGCAACGACGCGAAGCAAAAAGTAAGTAACTTGCACGGCTCGATTTATGTTCATAGTATTGCTCCTGACCCGCATTATTCATGGCGAGCTTCGTTTCCAAATAAAAAACGATGACTAAAATTCAACGTTTTCGACCCTTGATAGCATAAAGGGGGGAAGAATTATGATCAGTCCGCAAAGCGGACGGACGAAAATAGCCCAGCGATTCATCGCTGGGAGCGGTCGTCATTAACAATTGCGAGTCCGCGAAGCAGACGACAGACGGTTAGTATATCGAGCGATTGGCAATTGTGGTTTTCTGCCGCCCGTTTCACGGGCTTGGGCGCCCTTGCTCTCCGCTAATTCCAGCACTAAAAGATAGTGTGTCAAAACTCGTGTCAGAACACGGAGCCGTACCGATGGGATCCTAAGAATTCCGCGAAACTTGATGATCCGGTCGCTACCGAGACTGTGTGAAAACTCATTGGATACTACCGGCTTCAGCCGTGTGGTTCATCAACTTCAACCTAACCAGTCACAGACTCTCTTTGTGATACCATCGGCTTCAGCCGCATGGAGTTTCAGTCTCGGCCTATTTGCTCGCAAAACAGAGTTGGATGCTGAAATTGAAACTCCACGCGGCTAAAGCCGTTGGTGTCCATTTGTTTTCACACAGTCGCTACCGCTCGCGGTTCTGACACAGACCCTAAAAGTGCTGGGCTATTTTCGTCCGTCCGCTTCGCTCAACTACGAAAGCTTTGATTATTGCCTAGCCGCGGTTTCGGCCACTGATTTCATTTGCGCCAGGCCCTTCTCGAAATCGCCGCCAACCATCTTGTCCATGTTCATGAAGAGACCGAACGCTTTTCCCATGAAGTTGTTGTCGCCGTCCATCGTCCATGTCACCGCGGTTTGATTGCCTTGAGGCTTGAACGCGAAGTCCGTCGCGTTGGTGGCCGACCATGGCTTTATGAATTCAAGTTTGATCTTGATCAAATCGTTGGGGTGGCTCTCGGTGATCGTCATTCGTCCTTCGCCGACCTGATTGTTGCCCGCCCAGGTGTAGATCGCGCCGGTCCCGGACGAAGCGCCTTCATACGTCTGCTTCATCGCCGGATCGATTTTCGCCCAAGGCGACCACGCCTCCCACTTATGGAAGTCATTCACCTGGGCGAACACCACGGAGGCGGGAGCATTGATGTTTGCCGATCGCTCAATGCGATAATGCGAGGGTTGGAGCGCGGCCAAGATGGCAATCACCGCGACCAGCACGACGACTACTATTCCGATGCTGAGCAGGATCTTCTTGATCATTGGGAAATATTCGCCTCCCCTTGATTGTTGACTTCTTCGAACGTTCGACATTCTACTTCTTCGAACGTTCGACATTCTACTCGGGTTCTCTGCCAGGCGTCGATAGACTATCGCTTCGCCAGTGCCCCCCAAGAATTTGAAGCGAGAGCCTCTTATTCACACCCTGCTTTAGCTGGGTGTGGGGCAAAGAGAACGACTCACTTAACCGTTTCAACGGTTTCACCGCGCGATCGAAACCGTTAAAACGGTTAGTTAGAAGGTATTGTCGCTCGCTGCCACCCGGCTAAAGCAGGGTGTGAATGAGAAGGAATCACTAGCTTGGCTGAATTGTTCATCCTCGCTCCTGATACAGGCCCAGGACATTTCCCGCCGGATCGCTGAATCTGGCAGTAATCTCCGGAGCATCAGCCCCGATTGGTTGCACGATCTTGCCTCCGTTTGCAACCACCGCGTCGATCGTCGCAGCGACGCTATCAACCATGATGTAGACCAACAGGCCGACCTCATTCATTGGTTTCCGGCCGAGCACCCAAGTACCGCTCACTTCGCCAACCGTATCATCGAAGGCAATTGCGCCGTCGCCACGCGTCCTGGTATTCCAACCGAAGACCTCTTTGTAGAAGTTGGCGGAAGTCTTAATATCGCTCGCCGGCATTTCCAGGTAGCAGATCTTGCCGTTTCGAAGAGTCGGATGCTTATCGCTTTCAGCCATTGGTGTTTATTCCTTTCTCAAGGAAATGATTTCGCGGTTTCATCCCTACTGGACTTTTCATTTCCAGCAAAGCTCCAGTTGGGTTAGGTGGTCTGCTCGGTATTAACCATCCAGGGAATACTGAACTGATCCATGCACATTCCGAAACCCGGCGACCAGAAGGTCTGTTGAAACGGCATCGTCACGTTTCCGTTCTCAGCCAGGGCGTTGAAGATGCGCTCGCCCTCGGCTTTGTTCTTCACATGGATCGATACATTCAGTCCGGTTGGCCGTTTGTAACGATCCGGCGGCGCGTCAGCACCCTGAAGGACCTGATCGCCGACGCTGAGGGTCGCGTGCATGATCTGTTTGTGCGTTTCAGCCGGAAACTGATCGGCGCCGGGCATTTCACCCCAGGTCATCATGAAAGTGATTTTGCCACCGAGAACCTGCTCATAGAATTTGAATGCTTCCTCACATTGTCCATCGAAACCTAGATATGGATTGATTTGCATGTCGATCTCCTTTTGGTTAATCCAATGTCAGCATCGCGAGCGGTAGTGACTCGATCATTCTCCTTCAGCCGCCTTTTCCAGAGTTGCAATGTCGATCTTCTTCATTGGCATGATCGCCTGCATGACTCTTTGTGACTTCGCCGCGTCCTGGTCTTTCAATAACTCGATGGCGCGACTGGGGACGACTTGCCACGACAAGCCATATTTATCTTTGAGCCAACCGCACTGGCTTTCCTGTCCGCCGTCGGCCGTAAGTTTCTCCCAGAAATAATCCACTTCTTCCTGCGTCTCACAACTGATAGCAAACGATACGGCTTCCGTGAATTTGAAGTGCGGGCCGCCATTCAACCCCACGAACTTCAGTCCCTCGAGTTCGAATTCCACAGTCATCACCGATCCCTTGGGCCCGGGCCCTACGTCTCCGTATCGAACCACGCCCAGGACTCTTGAGTTCTTAAAAACAGAGACATAGAAATTCGCCGCCTCTTCGGCTTGAGTGTCATACCACAAGAACGGAGTGATTCTTTGCCCAATTGTTGCCATTTGTCTGCTCCTTTGCGCCTGAAATCTTAGTCTCAGCTTAAACCGGTCGCATCCACCACCCCGAGCGGGCCGCTCGCTTGGGGACCCCGGTCCGCTCCCGGTACTGTAACTGCTTCTACTCGTTAGTCGAACGAAGGGAACCGAAATCGACAGGACCAAGATTTTTTATTGCCTAAATATGTTTTCATCGCCGAGCGCCTCGCGCACCAGTATAGAGTCCGGATGATTTATATCCAGGACAGCGACTGTGGCGCGACCAATGGGCGTCTTTCCGCGGAGCCACGCGCCTTCCCAAACAAAATGCTGTGACCACTTATCGAGACGCGGATTAAAAAGGGGAGCTAGCTCGTCACTCTCTGGGTCCCTTCCGGCGATGTTCGGTCCCTTCCGCAGGTTGCAGGAAAAGCACGCCCACGCCAAGTTCGCAGATTCTCTGGCCCCGATGCTTCTGAGCTATGATGTGGTCGAGGTGAACGGGTAATTCGGCCGCTGCTTCCGGGAATAAACAATACTCGCATCGCCCGCCCGCGCGACGACGGACCTCGGCTTGCAGCGCTTGGCTGGGACGGGCCATTTGCTCAAGCTGCGGAAGTTAGCAGGGAACGGCGCGCGCGTGACTTCATTAGCTCAAGCAACTTACCAACATGACGGTAGTTCTCCAGCATCTGGGCCTCCAAGGTCGAAAGCTCCCCTGCCTTTGCTTTTCCGAGCAACGACATCATTCGGTCTAAATCGGTTTTGCCAAAGTTGATGCTAAGAATTGCCTCGGCCGCGGCTTTGGGCCAATCTCCCGCATCAGGTTGAAATACTCGATCAAGGATGGCTGCTTCGCTGCTTTCGAACATTGCACTCATAGGCCGATTTGTAACATAGGGGTGACTTCGGAGCAAGGATAGTTCAGAGTGGCAAAGTCTGTTCAGAAAACGTTTTCCGATACTTGCTTGTCAAGTCCAGTGCGTTAGCCAGGTCGCGAAGGCGAGCCAGGCATGTGTGTTGCCAATCACGAGACGCAGCGGATGCGATATGACGATGAGCGCGCCGCCTAAAACCGTCGCGCGATGCGGACGCCGACGCGTGACGATGTCGTAGATCAAACACGGAACGATGAAAAGATCGCTAAGGCCAAAGAAAGCGAGTGGCCCGTACTGCTGGATGAAAGCGAAGGGCAGGCGCGCTACAGCGGCGGGCAGAATTGCGATCGTCGCGAGGAGCATCAACCGCTTGTGCATGTCCGCTCGACGCCGAAAATAAAACGCCATGCCAACCAGAGTCGCGAATACCAACATGTCACCCAGCGGTATTGTTAGAAACGAAAGTGGATTGACTCCAGGTACGGGAGAAGGACCTTTGGCGCGCACGATGGCCGTAACTGTTCCGATTACAATCATCAGCGTCGCCAGCAAACCTCCGGCGATGCCCAGCCGCATATGAGTTCGCGTACGCTTCGTCGCAACCAGAGTGGTCTGCGTAACCAGGAGCACGATCCATGAACTGAACACGACGCCATGCAGAATCAAAAGAGGTATCAGTGGCTGGGTTTGGAAATACGGTCTTAGAAAAAACGTGCGCGAGAAACCGGCGAAGACGGTAATTACAATCGCGACGACCATTCCGATGTAGAAGAGACGTTCGCGGCTTTTAGACTGCCGTTGGGTGCTAACGGTTTCTGCGTGAGCTGCCATGCGTCTTCCCCCAATGACTAAACTTAGTGAATGATTCCGTGCGACATGTTCCTGTAAACCATGCCGCCTTTCATCACAAACACGACACGTCGCACGGCGGTGATGTCCTTCAGAGGATCGCCGTCAAGCGCGATGATGTCTGCCTGCAAACCTGGCGCGATCGAGCCGATCTGATCGGCTAAACCTATCGCTTCCGCGCCGAGCGAATTCGCGGAAACCATAGCCGTCATTGGATCTACGCCGCCGTCCCGGACGCGATCGATGAACTCTTCGGCATTGCGTCCGTGCGCGCCTGCGACTGCGTCCGTGCCAAAAACGATTTTCAGTCCAGCGACTTTCGAAGCGCGGCGCACCAGTTCGTGGTTGAGCGGTAGAATCCTTTCCATGGCGGCAAAACCTTCGGCGTTGTAGCCGGGCGTGCCGAGATATTTTTCCTTGTTCAGCAGATAGTTCTCAATCACCAAACCAGCCTGCGGGTCCAGATAAGTACCTCTCGCGGCCATCAACTTCAGATCGTCGTCGGTCGCCAGGGTGCCGTGCTCGATCTGCGTGCAGCCGGCGATGGTCGCCGCGCGCACAGCATCTTTGTAAGCATGCACGAGTGCCCGCAGACCGACCTTCTTTGCTTCATCGCACGCGGCATTCAGTTGGTCTTGCGAAAGCGTCATCCCGCCGCCCTGGCGGATGCTCTGCGCCGCGAAGATTTTGATCAAGTCCGCGCCTGCTTCCTTCTGCTTGCGAATAAACGCGCGGATTTCATCAGGCGTGCCGCTCCGCTCGCCTTGTCCGACAAGCGCCTGATTCGCCGTCAGGATGCGCGGCCCGGGCAGAGAGCCTTTCGCGATCGCATCGCGCAAAGGAACGTCGTTGGGTGAGCCGACGCTTTGCACCGTGGTGAAGCCGGCCATGAGCGTGACCCAAGCATTCGCGGCGGCTCGATACGCCGCATCCTGAGTCGCCTCTCCCGGGCCTGCATTTTTTCCATCCTTGCCGAAGCTCCAGGTGATGTGTACGTGGGCGTCAATCCAGCCGGGCATCAAAGTCAGCCCGCGAAGATCGTAATCGACCGGCGAGGCTTTTGGATCAATCGCGACAATCTTCGATCCTTCGATCACTATGCGCGTGTCATGCAGTACATGGCCCTTACCATCGAGCACGGTACTCGCCGCGATCACGATGCGTTTGTGTTGCTGAGTTGTCTGCGCGCGAATTCTTTGCCCTTGAACCCAAAGGGAAAGAATGATCAGGGTGGCGAGAACTGTGTTCGCTGATCGCATGAGCGGCCCTCCATTCGATTGCGCATTAGACCACATTTATGCGCAGATCAGAATCATCCTCAGGGCCGCCAGTGTGCCAAGAATTTGGCTGTAGGTAACTCCTTCTCGCTTGGGAGCGTCGGAAAAAGTGCCGTGAGCACGAAATGTTGGTAGTCGGCTAATTTCGGATAACAGGCGTCAGAGTACCGACTTCAGTCGGGCTTTTCTCGGTCAAAAAAAGAACCCAACTGAAGTTGGTACTCTAACGCCGTCAAATTAGGGCACTGCCGAAATGTTTATAGCCCGAAAGGCCCTCTTCCGTTTTCAATTCGTAAGAAAGCTAATATGGGAAGCGGTCCACGTGCTATAAACATTTCGCCGCGCCGCGGCTTTTTCCGACACGCTCCTGGGAAAGGACCGGGCGAGGGCCTAGCGACGAAACCCAAAAAACCTTCTTTGTGCCTTTCTTGTCGGAGCTGGCGGGGAAAAGGATAGATTAATTTTCCTTGTTACTCAGCTAAGCCCTCACCCCAACCCTCTCCCAAAGGGAGAGGGAGTTTTACCTACAATTCTTGGCACACTGGAGGGCCGCTATCTTTTACTTCGCTTCGATCTGTTCGCGTATTCGCGCTTCCTGTTCCCTCAGCTCGGGAGTGAATTCGGCGCCGAAGTCTTCGGCCTCGAACACTTGGCGAATCTCAACCTCGGTTTCCTCGAAGGGCGCGCGCTTGAGCCATTCGATCGCTTCGTCCAGAGATTCGCATTTCCACAGCCAAAAGCCCGCGACCAGTTCCTTCGTCTCTGCGAACGGTCCATCGATCACAGATCTCTGGCCGTTTGAGAATTTTACGCGGGCGCCTTTCGAGCTGGGTTGTAGTCCCTCACCCGCCAGCATTACGCCCGCGTTCGCCAATTCTTCGTTGAACTTTCCCATGTCAGTAAGCAACTGCTTGCTCGGCATGACGCCCGCTTCTGAATTTTTGTCTGCTTTTACAATAACCATGAATCGCATTGAAGTTTCTCCCTTTTTTCCATTTCTCCCTTCTCACTTTGGGAGAAGGGCTGGGATGAGGGGCGAAGCTATCTGAGCCCTTAAGCCCTCACCCAAACCCTCTCCCAAAGGGAGAGGGAGCAACTTATCGATCGCTGAAAAATGTAAGCTTCTATCTCTTAGTCGAACGACGTGCCCTTAGATCGACACTTCGATCGATCGATCGATTAACTGCTACTCATTTCTTCTTTGTTTGCCATAATCCCAGCGCCGCCCCGGTGGGATCGGCAATGATGCTGAGCCAACCCATGTCCGGTACTTCGATCGAGTCTCTCACGATCTTCGCTCCCAGTGACTCCGCCTTCCTCGTCGCCGCGCCGATGTCGTCCACCAGGACATACGCCAGCCAGAACGAAGGCACGCCGGGCATCGGATTTTTGAGTAATCCGCCGCCGGTTCCATCTCCGACTTTGATGACCGTGTAAGTGCCGCTGGGACCCATCGACATGTCTTCGAGTTCCCAGTCAAACAATTGGCTGTAGAAGGCGCGCGCTTTATCAACATCGGTCGTATTCAGTTCCACGTGCACGAATGGATTTGCCATTCCTTTGTCCTCCAGAGTTTCATTCGAACGAACCGCGCTAAAATGAACAATGATTAAGTTAAATATCTCACGCACGCCTCACGAAACTAATTGGTCGGCAATCCCGCAATCTCCATCACCGGCCGAATCTCGATCGTACCGAAACTGGCGGGCGGAATTCGCTCAGCGATGCCAATGGCTTCGTCGAGATCTTTGGCTTCGATCAGATAATAGCCGCCGAGTTGTTCGCGCGTTTCGGCAAATGGACCATCAGTAACGAGGCGTTTGCCATCGCGCACGCGAACACTGGTCGCCGTCGCCACCGAATGCAGCGGGCTGGCGTCCAGGTAATTACCCGTCGAATTCAAATCCTGGGTAAGCTGCGCGGATTCTACATAGCAATGGGCCCGCTCCTCTTCAGTCATCGCTTGCTCATCGAGATAAACCAGCATCATGTATTTCATATTGCCTCCGTGTCAGTACCGGGAGCGGTAGCGACCGGCCCTGGGTACGCAGGCGTCCCGCCTGCTCATGTGCATGCTGCCCATCGTCGATTAAGCAGGCGAGACGCCTGCGTACCTAGGGCCCGTCGCTACCGCTCTGGGTTCTGTAACTTAGTCGAATGGCGCGTGCCGAAATCGACACGACCGCTTAAAATTTTTATCATCGGACAATGCTTTCTTCTGCGAGTGCAACCGTTGACGCGGTATATCGAGCCGATTGGGGCCGAATTGTCGCCACACTCATTCGCTCGTTTGGCGACTTTGATATCGCCGAAGAAGCCGCGCAGGAAGCTTTTGCCGCTGCCGTTGACCAATGGCGCGCTAAAGGGATTCCGGATTCGCCCGCCGCATGGATCATTCAAACCGCCAGGCATAAAGCCATCGATCGATTGCGTCGCCAGACCAGCTTCCAGGAGAAGGTGCAATCGTACGCATACGAATTGCCAACCACAACCGAGCAGCCAGACTTGGACACGAACGAAATCCCAGACGATCGTTTGCGTCTGATCTTCACCTGTTGTCACCCGGCACTGGCGCCGGAAGCGCAGGTCGCGCTGACACTGCGCACGCTGTGCGGTCTCGAGACCGACGAGATCGCGCGTGCGTTTTTGGTGCCCAGTCCGACCATGGCCCAGCGTCTGGTGCGCGCAAAACGCAAGATT
>QHXG01000214.1 GCA_003222845.1 Acidobacteriota bacterium
CGCGCCCAATGATGCCGATTTGAAGATCGCTGAAGGCTATCATGCTCAACCTTTGAATCTGTTGCTCTTATTAGGAGCCTTCGCTAATGGCTGCGCGGCGCTCACCGGAATTGAAGCCATATCGAACGGCGTGCAGGCTTTCAAACAGCCTGAGTCCAAAAACGCCGCGACGACGCTGTCATGGATGGCTGCCCTTTTGATCACAATGTTTCTGGGTGCGAGCGTGTTGACACGCCTGTTCAATATTCACCCGCTTGAGCACGAGACTGTTATTTCGCAGATTGCGCGCATAGTTTTCGTCGGTCCATTGGGATGGTTCTATTACCTAGTGCAGGCTACGACCGCGGCCATCCTCATTCTTGCTGCCAACACTTCTTTCGCGGGCTTTCCGCGTCTTTCATCGTTGCTGGCGCGGGATCGTTTTCTTCCCAGACAACTTGCAAACCTTGGTGATCGTCTGGTTTTTTCCAACGGCATTGTTCTGCTGGCCGTCTTCTCTGGTGGGCTGGTTTGGGCTTTCCGCGGAGACACTAGCCGGCTGATTCCGCTTTACGCTGTCGGCGTCTTTCTTTCATTCACGTTATCACAGGCCGGAATGGTTGTTCACTGGTGGCGCGAAGGAAATATGTTACGCGGCATGCGAGAAGCCGCCGCCCTTTCAACGCCGGTTGCGACCGCGACCCAATCACGGTCAGAAAATGAGCTTGCCGGGAAACTCAAGGCGAGACGCCTGATGACTGAAGCACCCAGGTCTATGCCTGAGGTCGAGCAGCTCCAAAGGAAATCGCATTGGAAAAAATATCTGGTGATAAATGGCATCGGCGCGATTTCCACCTTTGTGGTGCTGATGGTTTTCATCCTCACCAAGTTTATGCATGGCGCTTGGATCGTGGTAGTCCTGATTCCGCTTTTGGTCCTGATGTTCCTCAGAATTCACCGTCATTACTTTGAAGTCGCGCAACAACTTTCGACTGAAGGGCTGGAAGGCCTGCGGCCGATTCGCCACGAAGTGATCGTGCCGATTTCGGGCATTCATCGTGGCGTGATAGCAGCCTTGGAGTACGCGAAATCGATCGCGCCGCATCATGTGACCGCGGTTTACGTTAACCTCGACGAGGAGAGCACACAGAAGTTACGCGAGAAATGGCAGCAGTGGGGCTCGGGAGTTAACCTGGTAGTGGTGGCTTCGCCTTATCGTTCGCTGTTGCGGCCTTTGCTGAACTATATCGATCGCGTGAAGCGCAGTTCGCCGGGCGATGTTATAACAATCGTGCTTCCTGAATTCGTGCCCGCCAAGTGGTGGCAGAATTTATTGCATAATCAGAATACTCTGTTTCTGAAGGGAGCACTCCTTTTCAAACGAGGCGTTGTGGTTACCAATGTCCCCTATCACCTCGAGCACTAAACCGGCTCATTAGGCCGTGGCGCTCATCGTGCGCGCCGCCAGAAAACAAGACCGGCAATAGACCGGCCTTCCCTGTGACGGGTAAAACGGCACCGTGGTTTGTTGGCCGCATTGTGCACAGGTAACCGTCACTTCGATTCTTTGCCTAATTCCCGAGTCTCGGGCTGCGGAAATCGCCGCCAGCCGCTGGGTCTTGGCTTGCTTGCATGGCTTGCAGCGCTTGGGTTCATTTCTCAGGCCTTTGTCGTTAAAAAAAATCTGTTCGCCAACACTCCAGACGAATTGTTCGCCGCAATCGATACAAGAAATCGATCGATCTTGAAAGTCAGACGCTGGTTCTGTACTCGGCTCCGCTCTTTGAATGTCTGACATTTGGTTACCCTCCCAGTGTACTCTTAGCGCTCTGGGCAAAGTCACGAACGCCCGGTTCTTGAGCGCGTAACAGTTGAAGCTGTACGAGGAGGCCAAACCAACGCTGATCGCTTGCACTGTTGAAGAATCGCACAGGAGCGACGGCCACAGCGGTTGCACTTATATGACTGCTACAGTCCTGTGTCAAGGTTTCTGGTAAACTTTTTCGAGTGAAGAGTGAAGCTTCGTGATAGCTAATGTCTGTATCGCTGATTGGAAGACGTTGCCGTTGGTCATCAGGGCGGCAAACTGAACCACTTAAACTAATGCGAATTCTAATCGTCGGTTCCGGTGGAAGAGAGCACGCGCTAGTTTGGGCGCTGCGAAAGAATGCGACCAAACCATCGGAATTATTTTGCGCGCCGGGAAACGCGGGCATCGCGCAAGTGGCTGCACGTGTGCGCGTCAAAGCTAATAATATCGCAGCGCTCGCGAAGTTCGCCGAGGAGTCAAGAATCGATTTGACCGTGGTCGGCCCCGAGGCGCCGTTAGCTGCAGGCATTGTTGACGAGTTCGAGCAGCGCGGACTGCGAATCGTCGGACCGGGAAGAGAAGCAGCGCGGTTGGAATCGAGCAAAGCATTCGCCAAGGAGTTCATGCGCCGGCACCGCATTCCGACCGCGCGTTATCGCATCGCGTCCTCACCCGACGAAGCTATCGAGATACTGCAAAGCGGCGAATTTGGCGGCAAAGAGGCTTCCGTAGTTGTTAAGGCCGACGGACTCGCTGCCGGAAAAGGCGTTGTCGTCGCGTCATCGCGTTCAGCAGCCGTCCAAGCGGTAAGAGAGCTGGCAGGCGGGGCCGTTAGCGCCGAAGCGTTTAGTCGAATCGTGATCGAAGAGACGCTTTCAGGCCGTGAAGTATCTCTGCTGTTATTCTCGGACGGCAAGGATTTTCGCTTGATGCCTGCTGCGCGCGATCACAAACGCGTAGGTGAGAATGATACCGGCCCGAACACCGGAGGCATGGGATCAATTACCGATGGAAGCGTGCTGGACGACGCCATGCGAGACAATATTGTCCGCGACATTGTCGAGCCGACATTGCAGGGAGCGCGCGACGAAGGCTTTCCCTTCCGCGGCCTTCTGTTTATCGGGCTGATTTTGACTGCCGATGGTCCGCGCGTTTTGGAATATAACGTCCGCTTCGGAGATCCTGAGACTCAGGCGATTTTAGTGAGACTGCGGAGTGATCTAGCCGAAATTTTCGGAGCGATTACGGAACGGAGACTGGGTGAACTTGAAATCGATTGGTCTGGCGATTCCTCTGCGTGTGTGGTGCTCGCTTCGAGAGGCTACCCCGGACCCCCGGAAACCGGCGCGCAGATCGAAGGCCTCGATCTCGCGGACCGCCATGAACGCGTCGCCGTGTTTCATGCTGCTACTGAGAGAGGCGAGCACGGGGAATGGCTGACCGCTGGTGGCCGTGTCCTGGGAATTACGGCCACAGCACGCGACCTCGATCTCGCCCTGACGCGCTGCTATGAGGCAATCGCGGATATCGATTGGGACGGAATGCACTACCGGCGCGATATCGGCCGCCCAGAATCTTGGGCCCTCGTGGGTTAATATGTCGTCGGTTTTAGAACAGCCGCATTTCTTCCTGCCTCCTGCTCGCTGCCTACCGCCTACTTTCTTTTGCTTTCTGCGTGTTGCCTTCTGCTGCTATACTCAAGTGAAAATCGTTTGAAAATGCAACCGTGCGCGTTGCTCATTCGTAGTAATTCAACGATTGCCTGCGTTTTCGACGAACGGCGTGAAATCTGATCCGATCTTCGAATCTCAATTAGCCGGAGGACGAAATGGGACTGTGGACTAGAATGAAGCGCTCAATGCGCGCCCTGTTTGGGGGAATCTTGGAAAAGACTGAAGACCCCGAGTTAATACTCCAACAGACGATCCGTGACATGCGGGACCGCATACCCGACCTGAACAATTCCGTCGCGCAGGTCATGGCTACCGAAAAACTGCTGGCTAAGAATAAAGACCGGCTCGAGACGCAAGTCGTTGATCTCGATTCGAAGATCAAAGCTTCGGTCAAGATGGGCCGGGACGATATTGCCACGGCCTACATCGGTCAGCTTCAGCAGGCTCAGGTCGATCTTCAAAAGACGGGACACCAACTCGAGCACGCGCAATTGGCATCTCAACAGGCGCTGAAGGCGCGTGACAATTATGTGCTCCAAATGCAGCGGCGTACCGCCGAGGCGATGCAGCTCATCAATCAGTCGAAGCAGGCGAAACTGCAGGAGCAACTGGCGCAGACCATGGCGTCCTTCCAACTCGGCGACGATGCTTCGACGTTCGAAGAGATGCGCGACAAGATCGATCGCCGCGCGGCAGCCGCTGAAGCGAGAATGCAGCTAGGCACGGCTTCGGTTGATACTCAAATGCAGGAGATCGAGCGCGAGGCGATGGACATGCAGTTGCAGGACAAATTGCTTCAGTACAAACGCGAGATGGGATTGCTCCCTGCCGCGACGAGTGAATCGTCGCCGCAGGCGTTGCCGGCTCAAGGCGAGAGCGTCCCCGAAGGTTCGCAGGGCACGCATTGATCGGATATCGTCATTATGGACAGTTAGCCTAGACTCACAAGGAGAACATCCCATGAATGATAAAGAAGAAACGACGCGAAAATTCGACGATCAGCCCGAATGGGTAAGGTACTTGATTTCAAAAGTCGAGGGGCTGACAACTGAAGTATCTCAACTTCGCGACCGGCTCGACGCCCGTGATCGCGAAACCAAGCCGCTGAAGGAAACGTTAGAAGCGTTCCGCATTGAATTGCGCGATTTGCGCGAAGGGCAAGAGACTTTGCGCAAAGGGCAAGATGATTTGCGCGAAGAACTCAGTCAGTTTCGCGAAGAAGTCCGCGTCGAGTTTCGCCGCCTAAATGCCAAGATTCTTGATGTATTGCAGCGGCACCTGGATGTGGTGGCTGATATCTCGGAACTGAATCGTCGCGTATCGGCACTAGAGGCCCCGAACAACTAAGCCTCTCCTTTCGTAACATCAATGGACATGCCCAAAATCGATTTTCGGTATCTGAAAGAGGCGTTCAAGGAGCCTCTCAATTTTTGGGGCATGGCTGGTTTTGCCATTGCGGCGGCTTACGTCCAGGACGTAACGCCATTGCTCGCGGCATTGGCGGCCGAAGCCGTCTATTTAGCTGTGATACCTGCTACGCCGTTTTACCGTCGACTAGTGGAGCGCCGCGAAAAGGCGCGCGCGCTTAAGCTTCGTGATGCCCAGCGCGAAGCCGCCATAAAGGCATTTGATCCGCGCGAGCGCGAAGCGGTCGAATACCTGCGTTGGATGAAAAATCAGGTTTACTCCAACTACAAGAAGTTCACTACCAGTAAGCAGATTCCCGCTAACCTGCAAACACTCGATCAGCGTTGGGAAGACTTTGTCGATCTGCTAGACGTGTATCGCCGACGCAAGCATCACTTGCGATCGATTAATCGTCAGGCCGTGCAGAATCAATTGAAGCAGGCCGAGCACGCCATTCAAACGGCGACCGACGATCGTCAAAAGCGAATTCAACAGGCGAACGCTGAAATTCTGAAACGCCGGATTGCCGCCTTCAACGATCTCGAACGTTCCGTGCGGCTGGTCGAGGGTCAATTGCAGTCAATCGAAAACTTCTTTGGCCTCGTCAACGATCAGGTCGTAACCCTGCCGACGCCCGAACGCGTCTCGGCTTTGCACTTCGAAGAGCTGAGCGACTCGATCGCGATGACGCGCCAGATGCTGGAAGAGACGGCGGACACCTTCGGCATGCTCGATCATCAGAATCGCGAGTTGGATTTGCTTCTCGCCAGTGGCTCGTCGACGAAATGAACTTGACTAGCCACAGAGCCACAGAGGCACAAGAGAAGCACAAACAGGTCGGTTTCTTCCTCGGTTCTTGTCCTCTGCGTCTCCCGGCCTCGGTGGCAAATCTTCGTAGCGCCGCACCTTAACGGCCTCATTCCCAGCAACTTAGCTCTTAAAGTTATGCCTCAGGAAATACACTCTATCGCGTTGAAAAAAAAGATGACCACAACATATTGACATCCGCTGCGGTCGGGTGTATAGTGCCGCCTGCTCGTGGTTGAGGCGGCTGGCGGCGGCGGCAGAGGGGTTTCAGACCCGACTCCGCAGGGTTTTCTGTGACTTCGCGTAACGAACCGTAGTACCTGCTCTAACAACTGATTCATCGAGAAGGCGATCATGCATCGTCGTGGCATTTTATTCCCCAAATCGGCTCGCGTGCGGTCCTCCGCGCGGGAAAGGTAAACTAGAATGAAGACAGCGAGTGGTGCGAAAATGACGAAAGTGTCTCAAAATGAAATTTCCGAACCCCTTGTTTCTTACCAGCGCCGAATTGCGCCATTGGGTCTCAATGCCGAGCGCGTGATCGGCAAACGTTACTCGCTGAAAGATGCGCGCGGCGTCTCAATGGAAGAATGGCCGGACATCGTAGCGCGCGTAGTCGCACATGTTTCAGTCGCCGAATCCGATCCCGAGAAGCGCGACGAATTCTTTAACTCGATGTCCGCCATTATGCTGGCGCGGGAGTTTGTTCCCAACACTCCGTGCCTGGTCAACGCTGGCAAGCCAAATGGTCAGCTCGCTGCTTGCTTCGTGCTGGATGTACCTGACTCGATCGCCGGCATCATGAAGACGGCAACGGATGCGGCGATCATTCATCAGACCGGCGGCGGCACCGGGTTCACTTTTGAGAAGCTTCGTCCCAGTGGCGCCATGGTACGTTCGACTCACGGGGTGGCGAGCGGGCCGGTGTCGTTTATGAATATTTTCAATACGACAACCGACACTGTGAAGCAGGGCGGCGTTCGTCGCGGGGCGAATATGGGCATGATGCGCGTCGCGCATCCCGACGTGCTGCGATTCATTCATGCCAAGAACGATCAGCACTCGCTCACCAACTTCAACATTTCCGTGAACGTGACGGACAAGTTTCTGGAAGCGGTCGATCATAATGAATGGTATCAACTTGAATTCGATGGCCAGCCGTGGACGGAACCGATTTTCGATCCAGTCACGGGGCGTGACTATGTTGTCTATCGGCGGCCCGATGGCTCGACCGTGACTTTCCGCGACAAAGAGGCATTCGAAATCGCCGATCTTTCCGACGCTCTGATTGAAGAGCCGCCGGCTCCCGGCATGGCGTATGCTCCCGACATCTGGAACCGAATTGTGGCCAGCGCGCACCGCCATGCCGAGCCGGGCATTGCGTTCATCGACGAAGTCAATCGGCACAATCACATGATCGCTTCAATGGGGCCGATCATGGCGAGCAATCCCTGCGGCGAGCAGTTTCTGCACTTCGCCAACTCTTGCAATCTTGGCTCGATCGACGTGAACAAGTTTTATGATCGAGAGCATCGCGTGGACTGGGACCGTCTGGCCGAAGTCACCCATCAGTGCACGCGCTTTCTCGACAATGTGATCGACACCTGCGCCTGGCCACTGGCGGAAATCAACGACGTGGTCAAGCGCACGCGGCCCGTGGGCTTGGGTATCATGGGTTTTGCTGACTTGTGTCTGAATCTGAAGATCACTTACGGCTCGCCGGCGTCGATCGATTTGATGGACGAAGTGATGGGTTTTATTCGTCGCGAAGCCTGGACTGAGAGTATGCGTCTCGGCGCCGAACGCGGCGTCTTTCCTGAACTCGAACCGAACCGCAATTCCTACGCCGACTTTCTTTACAACGAAATCGGCATCTCACGTGAAGTTCCGCTCACCCCGCGCAACTATGAAGTAACGACGATTGCTCCCACGGGCACTATTTCCCTGGTGGCAGAAACGTCGTCGGGAGTTGAACCCAACTTCT
>QHXG01000215.1 GCA_003222845.1 Acidobacteriota bacterium
TCACAAATCTCGTATGGTCGGCTGCTCAAGGTCTTCTTTTCGGTCGCACATGACCCGACTGAATTGAATCGCCAGGGGCCGGATAGCGGGTCGCAGTATCGTTCGGCGATCTTCTATGGCAACGAAGAACAGCAGCGCATTGCCGAGGCTTACATCGTTCAGCTCAACAAGGCCAGAGTCTTTCGCGCGCCGATCGTCACGAAAGTGACGGCACTCCAGTCATTCTACGAAGCCGAGGGTTACCACCAGGGCTATCTTGACCGTCATCCGGATGAGCCGTACATAATCATTAACGACCTTCCCAAGGTAGAGAATCTGCGGAAGCATTTCCCGGAATTATACAAAGCGAAATAGTGTGCTCCACTGGGAGGACTTCTCCTCCTCCATGACTCAAACGACTTGCTGCTACGAAGCGATCTCCATACGCTGTCCGACTTGGCTTGATCTATCATGCTGAGCACGTCTTCAGCGGGATGAGTTGAGTACACGTCATAAGACCACAGCTTGAATCAGCGCCAACCGCTGAAGCGATGTTTACACTTGCTGTACTGCTGTTCGGGGAAGTTTTAGAACGCTTGGCAGAGCGACTCTTCAAACGGAAATCGGGCGGCGCCCTCTGATCATGAAGGATGGCCACCATCGTGTCGAAGTCCTGGTAACATCGTCCTTGCGAAAGTCATGATTCCTGTCATTCATTCTTTACCACCTGATCCTACCTTGCCGCCGGAGATTGGTGACGCTTCGGCCTGGTACGGTCCAGAGCTCAAGGGCCGCACTGATTGGATAGAGCACGTGTCCGAAGCCGAGATTGCCGAACTCGAGAGCACGGCCAGGGAATTGGCAAAATCATCCATCGATCTCTCGTCGATCGCTGCTGAGGACTTTCCGCTTCCTACGCTGGGCCCAAGCCTTCGGCTATTACTGGAAGAGGTGCTCAGCGGCCGCGGCTTCGTGCTGATCAAGGCCCTGCCGGTCGAGCGTTGGACCAAACGCGAAGCGGCAGTTGCGTTTCTCGGAATCGGCGCCCACTTTGGCAACTTGCGAATGCAAAACGCCGATGGCCACTTGCTTGGGCACGTTAAGGATCTTGGGCGCTCGAGCCTCGATCCCAATGCGCGGATTTACCAGACCCGTGAACGCCAAACCCACCACACTGACTCTTGTGATGTCGTGGGGCTGTTGTGTCTGCGAACAGCGAAATCGGGTGGCCTATCGAGCCTGGTTTCATCCACAACGATCTTCAATGAAATGCGCCGCCGCCGGCCGGACCTCCTCAAAGTTTTGCTCGATCCTATTGAAACGGACCGGCGTGGTGAAGTTCCCGAAGGCGGCAAACCCTATTTCTCCATTCCCGTCTTCAACTGGCACGATGGAATGGTTTCGACAATCTACCAGAGACAATACATCGACTCCGCCCGCCGCTTTCCCGGAGTCGCACAGCTCAGTCCTCTTCAGATCCAAGCACTGGATCTGTTCGACGAACTCGCAAATGACCCGGCGCTAAACTTCACGATGGAACTGCAACCTGGCGACATGCAATTCGTGCACAACCATACTATTCTGCACGATCGAACTGCGTTCGAGGATTTCCCGGAGCCTGAGCGCAAACGCCACCTGTTGCGATTGTGGGTGGCTCCGCCCAACGCGCGTCCACTACCTGCAGTTTACGCGGAGCGGTTCGGTTCGGTTACGCCGGGAGATCGAGGTGGCATTGCGGTAAGAGGATCGAGGGCGACCATACCGTTTGATGCGTGAAGGTCTAAAGCGAGAAATCCGGAAGTGGGATCTGGTTGCCCTGCTGATAAACGTTACGGTGGGCGCCGGCATCCTTAGACTTCCGGCGGACGTACAAAGGACAGTGGGAAACTACAGTCTGGCGGCGTTCGTTGTCTGCGCGATGATCATCGGCCTAATCGCGCTTTGCTTTGCCGAAGTGGGCAGCCGGTTTAGCGGCACGGGTGGTCCCTATCTCTATGCCAGCGAGACGTTCAGGCCCACGCTCGCCTTCACGGTTGGATGGTTGATGTGGTTGACCAGGCTGGCGGGTTTCGCCACGTTAGCGCAAGTGTTCGTCGCCTACCTTGGTTACTTTTGGCCGCCAGCCGAATCAGGTCTGCCCAGAGTTGCAATCGTCACGGGGCTCGTAGTTCTTCTCACAGTCATTAACATAATCGGCGTCAAACAGTCTGCTCGGGCCAGCGACATATTCACCGTCGCTAAGTTGATCCCGTTGCTGGTGTTTGTTGCCGCAGGATTGTTCTTCATAAGCCCGGCAAGTTTCACTGTTGCTACAAGGCCAGGCCTGGGATCGTTCTCGGCGGCGGTGTTCATACTGGTCTATGCCTTCTCCGGCTTTGAGGCAGTGCTGGTAAATTCCGGCGAGATCCGCCAACCTCAGCGAGTCATACCCTTTGCCCTTATTATGGCGCTAAGCGCTTCGGTCGTGCTGTTTCTCTTGATTCAAGTGGTGTGCATAGGTACATTGCCCCAATTGGCTGAATCGGAACGACCGCTGGCTGACGCCAGCTACAGTTTTCTGGGCGCTTTGGGCCCAGCGATGATCTCGGCCGGCGCGCTGATCGGAATCTTCGGAACCCTGAATGTGATCATGCTGGCCTGTACGCGGCTGCCATTTGCAATGGCGGTGCAGGGTCAACTTCCGAATCCCCTGGCACGTATTCACCGGCGATTTCGCACACCTCATGTATCCATTTTGGTTTGTGCGGCAACGGTTCTGGTGCTTTCGCTGTCCGGCACGTTCGTCTACGCGCTGAAGGTCACCGTGATCACCCGGGTAATCGTCTACGCCAGCACCTGTGTGGCGCTGCCGGTGCTACGGCGGCGGGCCAGGATGGCCGTGCCGGCTCGGACTGTCGGAGAAGTATCGGGTTCATTTGAAGTGCCGGCCGGGATATTGATCTCAACGATATGCGTAATTCTGTGTCTTTGGCTGTTGGCAAACAGCGGCTGGCGCGAGGCGCGTGACGTAGCCATAGCCGTTGCCATCGGCTTGGCCATATATGCGGTAAACCGAACTGTCTCCGCCCCATCTTAATCTCTCGTAAGTTCACTGCTTTAGATCATCAGACTACCGCCGTTAATGTCGAACGACGCTCCGGTAATGTAACCTGCTGACTCTGAGGCGAGAAAGCAGATCAGGTCAGCGAGTTCTTCGGGCCTGCCGAGGCGAGTTATGGGAAGTTCTTGCTCACGGCGTCGAGGCGCTCCTGAGTGGCGCTGGCACGTGTGAGTTCGGTTTCGAATATGCCTGAGCAAGAGAAAGCGGTTAACGGTCATCGCTCTTGACACTACACGAGATGCTCACTTAGGCTTAAATGACTTCATCGCAGCTTTGAGCTTTATGGCTTCCTGCCCATTATGATTTGTTCTTCTGTGACTGGAATTGTTCATGGTTAAAGACGAAATCATTGATCTAATTAAGGATCGGCGCGCGCGTGTCGGAGTCATTGGACTTGGTTATGTGGGATTGCCGTTGGCGACTGAGTTTGCCAGCAAGGGACTCAGCGTTGTTGGATTCGAAGTTGACGTGAAAAAGGTGGCGGAGATAAACGCCGGTCGATCGTACATCGGCGACGTGGTACCGGATCTGATAAGGGATTCGGTCGATACGGGCCGCCTGCGCGCCACAACTGACTTCGATTTTCTGCAAGAGTGTGACGCGATCATTATCTGCGTGCCGACGCCGCTTAGAAAAACCAAGGAGCCGGACATCTCTTATATCCTGGCGGCAGCCGAAGAGATCAAAAAGCGTCTGCGCCGCGGACAGCTCGTAGTTTTGGAATCGACCACCTATCCAGGCACGACTGACGAAGTACTGTTGCCCATCTTTGACGAAACCGGACTCAAGGTCGACGAGGATTTCCTGCTGGCTTTCTCTCCCGAGCGCGTCGATCCGGGAAATCCGCAGTTTCAAACTCACAATATTCCCAAAGTCGTCGGCGGTGTGACGGAAGATTCGACAGTCGCGGCAGCGTATCTTTACTCACACATCGTGAACGATGTTCACTCAGTAAGTTCGGCACGCGTAGCGGAAGCCGCAAAACTTTTGGAGAACACTTTTCGAGCCGTAAACATCGGCATGGCGAACGAGATGGCCCGGCTTTGTTATGCGCTGAACATCGACACTTGGGAAGTGATTCGCGCGGCGGCTACGAAGCCGTTTGGGTTCATGCCTTTCTATCCGGGCCCCGGCATTGGCGGCCATTGCATTCCGCTCGATCCACATTACCTCTCATGGAAAGCGCGTCAGCACGGAGTCGATTCACGCTTCATCAGCTTGGCTGAAGAAGTAAACTCGCGCATGCCTGAACACGTCGTGCAGCTTGTGTCTGACGGACTGAACGACGATAGCAAGGCGATGAAGGGTTCACGCCTCTTGGTGCTGGGCGTGGCTTACAAGAAGGACATCGACGACGTGCGCGAGAGCCCGGCGCTTTCGATTATCGATCGGCTGCGAAGCAAGGGATGCAATGTGCGCTATCACGATCCGTTTGTCCGCGAGCTGCGATTTGACGATGCCCACACCGAAGGCAATGGCGCGCCGCTTTCTTCGGTTGACCTCACTGACGAAGAGATTCGCGCCGCAGACTGCGTCGTGATAGTCACGAACCACAGCCAGATCGATTACGGCCGGGTCACGGCGCTGGCC
The DNA here is from genome assembly GCA_003222845.1 of Acidobacteriota bacterium. Lineage (GTDB taxonomy): Bacteria > Acidobacteriota > Blastocatellia > Pyrinomonadales > Pyrinomonadaceae > UBA11740. Next base: position 4,670 of record QHXG01000215.1, read on the forward strand.
GCGTTGGTTGTGGACACGCGCAACGCGTTGAATGGAGACCTGAGACGCACGAGTAGCGCTCGGATAATCAGGTTGTGACGCGTCACGGAAATGGAAGAAATCAAAGAAAACGATCTGGTAGCGCTGTTGGTTGATCTTCCAGAACATGGTCTGCGGCGTGGCGATGTCGGGACGGTGATTGAAACCTTTAGCAAGAACGAGAAACATCCGGCCGGATACATCGTGGAGTTTGTTACGGAATCTGGCAGCGTTTACACTCAAGCAGACATCACCAATCCCGCGGAGATCATGCCCGTTCGTTTCAAGCGGGAAGCTGCTTGATACTAAGAGTTTCTCAAGAAACATTCGATCTTCCAAAAGCTAACAGTGCTCAAGATCATCAACGATGGAGAGTCCGGGTCGGCGATTATCGGGTCATCTACACCATAGACGATAGCTTCCATCTAGTCGAAATCATTGCCGTCAGACACCGAAGCAAGGCGTACGACTAGTCGAATTCATCGACAATCAATCAATGCTCAAGATCATCAACGTCGCCGGTGCGCGTCCCAACTTCATGAAAGTCGCGCCCATTGTCGCGGCGATGAAACTACGCCGCGCTGAGTTTCAACCGGTCCTAGTTCACACCGGACAACATTACGACGCCAGCATGTCCGCCGCGTTCTTTCGCGATTTGGAAATGCCCGAGCCGGACGTTCATCTCGGTGTCGGATCGGGTAGTCATGCCGCACAAACTGCGGCGATCATGCAGGCGTTCGAACCGGTGGTGGGAAAAGAGCAGCCGGATTGGGTAATCGTCGTCGGCGACGTCAATTCGACGATCGCGTGCGCGCTAGTATGCGCGAAGCTCGGCGTCAAAGTCGCGCATGTAGAAGCCGGACTGCGCAGCCGCGATCGCACGATGCCGGAAGAGATCAATCGAGTTCTGACGGATCAAATCGCGGATTTGCTTCTGACTCCGTCGCTCGACGCCAACGAAAACCTGCGCGCGGAAGGAATTCCGGAAGAGCGAATTCGATTTGTCGGCAACATCATGATCGATTCGCTGCTGGTTAATCTCGATCGGGCGAAGCGATCGACCGTGCGGGCAGATCTGGACCTCGAACACAGGAACTATGCCGTGTTGACGCTGCATCGACCTTCGAACGTTGATGAGGAGATCTCTCTCGGGCGCATTCTGAGTGCGCTGGAGGAAATCGCGCGGCGGGTCCCGATTGTTTTTCCCGCGCATCCACGCACGCGCAAAATGATCGATGAACTTGGTTTGGCTGGGCGGGTCGGGCGAATCGAAGGATTGCTGGTGGTCGATCCGGTCGGCTATCTGGATTTTTTGCAACTGCTAAGTAACGCGTGCCTGGTGCTGACTGACTCTGGCGGAATTCAAGAAGAGACGACTGTGCTGGGTGTTCCATGTATCACTTTGCGCGAGAATACTGAGCGGCCGATCACAGTCGAGATGGGTGCGAACACTATTGCGGGCACCGACACGACGAAGATCATCGCCGCCGCGAGTCGCGCGCTAGACAATCCTCCCGATAAATCAAAGCTCCGCGTGCCTGAACTTTGGGACGGCCGGACAGCCGATCGCATTCTTGATGCGCTTATCGAGAAGAGCGAGGGAAGCCTGTCAGAACCGCCTGCGGTAGCGGGCGGTTGATCATTACTGATTCAGTAGCCAATATCTACGATAACCGCCCGCTACCGCAGACGGTTCTGACAGGACCACTGTTTCTTGAATATTTATTCCAAAGCCAAACGCGTCCTTCGCGGCGACGTCAGCGCGCGCACCGCAGCGCTCGAGGCCATGCGACGCCTGCGCGTCCTCAGGGCGCGGCGGCGCGAACGGGCGGAGCTTGCTGAACTCAATCAACAACCGGCGCGATTACGGGAAGAGTTCAATCGCATCCCAGCCGCGGATTTGCTGGCACACTTTCGCTCGCGCATCCAGCCGAAGTTCTTTCCCGGTTTTCAGGATGGAGCCCTGACGGCGCGCGCGCAGCGTCAAATCTTTCCGGATGAAACGGTCCGATTATTAAGCCGGGCCAATCACATCGCGGAAGAACATTGTTGGCCTCTCCTCGGGTTTGGCGAGAAATGCTTCGGTCGGGAAGAGATTCGCTGGAATCGCGATCCGCTGTCGACGTTTGACTGGCCGCTCGATTATCACCCGGATGTCAATCTGATGCGGAACGATGGTTCCGACGCGCGAGTCGTGTGGGAACTGAATCGATTGTCTCACCTGATCATTCTCGGTCGAGCCTACGCCATCAGCAACGACGAGAAACTCAGCGGGCAGTTCTGGCAACAGATCGCGAGCTGGCGCGCGCAGAATCCCGTGGCGCGCGGGGTAAATTGGAATTGCGCGATGGAGGTTGCTCTGCGGGCGATGAACCTGCTCGCGGCGTTCACACTGTTTCTGCGCTCGCCGCAAATGAACGAAGTCGCATTAAAGGATCTGCTCAAGCTATTCGATCAGCACGGCGCGCATATTCAGCGGAATCTTGAGTTCTCGCATATTGCTACCAGCAATCATTATCTTGCGGACGTGGCGGGACTGCTCTGGATCGGCTTGATGTTGCCGGAGCTTGCCGCGGCCGAAGGATGGCGCGAGTTTGGTTTGCGCGAGCTGTTACAAGAAATGGACAAGCAGGTGCTGGCCGATGGCGCGGACTATGAAGCCTCGACCGGCTACCATCGTTTGAAGCTCGAGTTGTTTCTTTATTCGTTAGTGCTTTGTCATATCAACGGCATAGACATCGCGGAAAAATATTGGACCAATTTGCGCGTGATGGTTGAGTACGTGCGCGCCTATCTGCGGCCTGATGGACGCGCGCCGCTCATCGGCGACTCGGACAGCGGACAGGTTCTGCCGATCGTGCGACGAAGGGCCGATGATCATGCGTACGTTCTGGCCCTCGGGGCCGCGGTTTTTCAGGAGCCGGGTTTCAAAGTTCGCGATTCAGGCGCGCCGGAAGAATTACTTTGGATCCTTGGGACGCAGGGCGTGCGCGATTACGAGACGTTGCCTGCCGGCGGAATCCCATCGTCGCAGGCGTTTTCGAAAGTTGGCACTTACATTCTTGGCAAAGACGATCTCTACTTGCTCCTTAACGCGAGCGACAGCGGCGTGAGCGGACGCGGTTCGCATGGCCACAACGATGCGCTGAGCGTTGAAGTGTCGGCTTGCGGCACTGCGTTCATTGTCGATCCCGGATCATTCGTCTATACGGCCGATTTATCTGAGCGGCATCTGTTTCGTTCGACCGCTTATCATTCGACGGTTCAAGTTGACGGTGCTGAACAAAACAGTATTGAAGAGGCAGCACCGTTTGTTATTGGCAATGAAGCGCGGCCGCGAGTAATTAGTTGGAAGCCGGGCGCGGCGGCCGATCTGGTCGTGGCTGAGCATTATGGTTATCAGCGGCTTTCACAGCTAGTAACCCATCGTCGCACCGTCAGATTCAATAAAGCAGATCGGTTTTGGCTGATTGAGGATGAGCTGACCGGCGAAGGAACGCACGAGTGTGCTTTTCGATTTCATATTGCCCCGGGATTAACAACCAGAATTCGACGTGATGGAATCGTTGAAGTCTGCGATAAAATCAACGGCGCGCGATTATTGATTGCGTATCAGAAGCCCGACCATCAGCGAGAGCAATCTATCCCTAATGGGACCGATCTTGAAGCAAAGTTGGAACCGCTCTTCTCGTCAAACGATTACGGAGCGAAAGAGCCATCGATATCAGCTTGCTGGAATGCGCGTACTGCGTTGCCTTACAGTGCGCACTTCGCCATCATTCCGGTTTGCGCGAAAGAAAACGAGCGGGAGCGGTTAGGCTCCGCGATTGATTCTGCAGATTTGGAAATGAAACAAAATTGATTGTTCTCAGAGCGAGTCGAAACATTGACAGCACAAATCGACGACGGCCATCAGGCCAGCATTAATTCCTCAACCAAGCGCCAAACGAGACTCCGTAGAGTCCTAAACAGGTTGGGACTGATTGTGTTTGGTGTCCTCGTTGGCGCGGGTGCGGCCGAAATTGGGTTGCGCATTGTCGGCTTTTCCTATCCACAGTTTTACGAGATCGACTCCTCACTCGGATATTCTCTGCGCCCGAACATCGAAGGCTGGTATCGCAAAGAAGGCGTCTCGTACGTGCGTATCAACAGCGACGGTCTGCGCGACCGCGAGCATTCGAAGAGCAAGCCGGCCGACACGGTTCGAGTGGCTGTTCTTGGCGACTCGTATTCTGAGGCGATGCACGTCGAAATGGACCAGATCTTCTGGAAGGTTGCGGAAAAGAACTTACAGAACTGCCCGAACCTGGGAGGCAAAAAAATCGAGGTTATTAATTTTGGCGTATCCGGCTACGGCACGGCGCAGGAATTTCTGATGCTTCATCAGCGCGTTTGGCAGTATTCACCGGATGTCGTCCTGCTGGCCGTCACCACCAACAATGATGTTACCGATAATTCGCGCGCTCTGAGAAAGACCAACGACATTCCCTATTTCGTTTATACTGACGGCAGGCTAACCTTGGACGATTCATTCAAAGAGACGAAGACCTTCCAGATGCGCCAATCAGCCCCCAGCCGTTTGGTGAGTTGGATTCAAGATCACTCGCGATTAATCCAGTTAATTAACTCCGCAAATCGCAGTTTCAAGTATTGGATGGCGGCCAGAAAAGCGCGCAGCGCGGCGCCAAAGTCAGCGGAAACCAAGGGTCCCATGCTGGGTGACGAGCCGGGCATCGAAAACGCTGTCTACCAACAAAGGAATGACCCGGTCTGGAATGATGCCTGGCGTGTTACCGAAGGTTTGATTGCCCGGATGCGAGACGAAGCGACTTCCAGGAACGCCCGGTTTGTCGTGGTGACTTTGAGTCAAGGCATTCAGGTTTATCCGGACCCGAAGGTGCGGCAGAATTTCACCGATCGTTATGGCATCAGCGACCTGTTTTACCCCGACCATCAGTTCGAGAGAATCTGTGAACGCCAACATGTTCCCGCGATAATTCTCGCACCCCGTTTGCTGGACTACGCTGAACGAAACAAAGCCTATCTGCACGGGTTCGGGAGCGACATTGGTAATGGCCACTGGAACCAGTTGGGACACCGTATCGCTGGAGAGTTGATCGCCAGGGACCTCTGCACTGGAGGGGTTCTGAAATGATGCGCAAGCAAAAGCGCGAAAACCGAATGCTCGACCTTAGGAGTCCGGACTAGAACCTTTAGAGGTTGTCATTCCTTCGGTAACGTATCGTCATGTGCGGCATTTGCGGAGTTTGGGAATACGGGGCATCGCGTGGCAACGTCCAGCGCGAGTTGCTGATTTCCATGCGCGACGTGATGACGCATCGCGGTCCGGATGACGCCGGCGATTTAATTTTTGACCAAGCGCGTGGCGGCTTTGGATTTCGCCGTTTGTCGATCATCGATTTGTCGGAAGCCGGCCATCAGCCGATGCATGGCTGCACCGATCGCGTGTGGCTGGTTTTCAACGGCGAGATTTACAACCACGCTTCGCTGCGTGAAGGACTGGAAAAGCGCGGTCACATCTACGCCTCGCGCACTGATTCGGAAACGATCCTGCATCTCTACGAAGAACGCGGCCTGGACTTTGTTCAGGATATCGAAGGTGATTACGCGATCGCTTTGTGGGACGCTGACCGCGAACAATTGGTGCTGGCGCGCGATCGCGCCGGCGTCAAGCCACTTTACTTTTATCACCGGAACGGGCTCTTCATCTTTGCTTCCGAGATCAAAGCGATTCTGCAACACTCCGCGGTGACGCCGACTCTTTTTCGAGGCGTTCAGAAGCTTCCGGCCGGACACATGCTGGTCATCGATCGCAGCGGGAAGGCGCGCATCAGTCAGTACTGGGATGCGTTGCCTTCAGCTTCGCCCAAATTAACCGAATCAGAACACGAGGCAAACATTCTCAAGCTCCTGCGCGATTCGATCAAAAAACGAATGATGGCCGATGTGCCGTTCGGAGTCTTTCTATCCGGCGGCGTCGATTCGTCGGCGAACGTGGCCTTAATGTCTGAGCTGATGACCCGTCCGGTGCGCACTTTCACGGTCGGCTTTCATGACTGCGAAGAGCTGAACGAACTTGAGTCAGCGCGGGCGATTTCGAAGCGCTTCGGCACCGACCATCATGAAGTGATGATCGGCCGCGAAGAGATGCAGAAGTTTCTTCCCGAGCTCGTCTTTCATCAGGACGAGCCGATTGCCGATCCGGTTTGCGTGCCGCTCTATTACGTTTCAAAACTCGCCCGCGACACGGGAACAATCGTCGTGCAGGTCGGAGAAGGTTCGGACGAACTGTTTGGCGGCTATGACTGGTTCAGAACCTATCTACAGATCCAGGAAAAGTTCTGGCGGCATGCCGAGCGTTTCCCGGTTGCCGTTCGCCGCGCCGGGTCGGTTTTAGCGAAACCGCTGATTAAGAAGATGCTGAAAAAAAGAATGGCCAGTGAACTTGTTCGACGGCTCGGCGCGGGCGAGTCTTTGTTCTGGGGCGGCGCGGTGGTTTTCGATGAAACGATGAAGTCGCGCGTGCTCTCAACAGAAATGCGCGCGCGATATAACGGGCTCTCGACGTATGATGTCGTCCGCAATTATCAGGAGGCAATTGCCGCCGCGCGGCCCGACGCCGATGCGGCGGCGCGGATGACCTACCTCGAATTGAAACTTCGTTTGCCTGAGCTGCTGTTGATGCGCGTGGACAAGATCACGATGGCGACTTCAGTCGAAGCGCGGGTGCCCTTTCTCGATCATCATCTGATCGAGTATGCGATGAATCTGCCGCGTGAGTTGAAAGTGAAAGGACAAACCGGCAAGCACATTTTGAAGCGAGCGCTTGAATCGATTCTGCCGGCGGACGTGCTGTACCAACCGAAGCGTGGATTTGGAGCGCCGGTGCGTGAGTGGTTTCGCGGCGCGGAAGGCGAGAAGTTGATGCAGCAGATTATGAATTCATCGCTCCGCGAGCGAAAGTGTTTTGATTATTCGTTTATCAGCGGCTTGGCGGATGAGCACCGGCGCGAGGTACGCGATTGGAGCGCCAATCTCTGGTGCTTGCTGAACCTGAGTGTTTGGTACGATCGTTGGATTGGACGAAATTAGACCCGCCCAGGACTACTCCAGCCTCGGGCGATAGACGAACCGCGACAGCGAACCAGGTGGCATCCGAGTTTGTCATTCGCTGAGCGAACGATTGTGGCCGGCGCGAACGGGAACTTTTCTTAGGGAAATTTGATGCTATCACGTCGAACAAAAATCCTGATCTACCTGGTTTATCTTTTTCTCTGTGTGTCGCTCTTTGTTTCGGCAGGTGAACTGTTGGCTCGGATGACTGGTCATCAACCGTGGGTCGTGAAGCAACTCGACGTTAAGGTTGAGCCGGGGGGCCGGTTTTATGCAAAGCATCCAACCCTGGGATACACCGCTCTTCCGGGACAGTTTAAGGTTACCCTGGACGACTCTTACGTCTTTACCACGACTAATTTGAGTGATTCGCTAAGAGCGACCCATCCCCTCGATTCCTATTCTAAGCAAAACACTAAACCGCAGATTTGGATCTTCGGCGATTCAGTTACTTATGGATGGTCCGTCAACGACGAAGAAACATTTCCCTGGTTATTACAGAAGGATTTTCCTGACTACGAGGTGGTGAACTTTGGCTTCATGGGCTACGGCACGCTTCATTCGTTGATTCAAGTAAGAGAAGCTTTTCAACACCGAAACAAGCCCAGACTCGTCATTCTGAATTACGCCTCGTGGCAAGATGTAAGGAACACTTTTATTCGAGGCCGAAGAAAAATGTTGGCCATTGCAAGTTCTTTGGGACCGGTGAACCAACCTTATGCCGGCCTTACGAAAGATGGCAAAGTAATCATTTCCATGGACACCATACAGTATCGTGAGTTTCCCTTGATGCGCCGCTCAGCCTTGGTCAACATGATTGAAGAAACCTATGACAAATATGAAGAACGACACGTTGACAGTCATACCGTGACAAAAGGTATTGTGAAGGAAATTGCCGATTTGTGCCGGAGTCAGGGAGTTCAATTGATCGTTGCCGCCATAACTTCAGATCCGACAACGTCGGACCTGCTTGAGTTCGCTCACAAAGAGGGACTAAAAACAGTCGATATGTTTGTTGACTTGAATGTCTCTGCAAATAATAACCTTCCTTTTGACAGCCACCCCAGCGCGCTTGCACACCGGCAGTACGCGCAGTTACTAAGATCACACCTGATCGATTTGTTGCAGGAAGAGACCAAGAGATAAGTTAATCGCGGTATTATCCGCGCCGAGTAAAACCCTTTGTTAACCGCATGCGTAGGGCGCAACTCTTAACGAATGTTTGATCAGAACATAGCAAAGGACGCAATCGATTTCAGCGGCTCGTCAGAAACCTCCGGGAGCTTTAGATCTGATGTGGCATTAACGTTCGCGACGCGGCTTTTGATGCTCCTCGGCGTCGTGGGTTCCAGTGTTATCGCCGGCCGATATCTCGGACCCAAGGGCCTGGGCACGCTGGCAGTGTTGAATGCCACGGTTATGCTGGCTTTGCAGATCGGGAGCGGAGGGCTGCCGTCGGCTAACACTTATTTCATTGCGAAAGACCGTCAGAGCTTTGGCCCAGTCTGGGCAAATACCATTGTTTTCGCGTTTGCTGCCGGCTCGATCCTTGCGGTCATCGTCGTGACCGTGGCTGAATTTACGACAACATTGTTCGGCGATGTTTCGACACGATTGTTGGCTATCGCCGCAATATCAATTCCTTTTCAACTCCTGACGCTGCTCGGCCTCAATGTATTGCTGGGGATGGATCGTATTGCCGAGATGAATATCCTGGATTCGATGGCGCCGGCAGCGATTTTGGTGAACGCCATTGTCGTGCTGCTAATACTCAAAGGGAAACTGACGATGCTGGTCTCTTTCAACACGGCGGCGACAATTCTGCTGAGTCTAAGTTTGGTTTTGGTTGTCGGGCGGTTATTGCCACGCCAGAAAGAGGGTCGTAAGTTTAGACCGGACTTTCGGTTGTTTAAGACAATGCTCGCCTACGGAATGAAGTTCTACATTTCGATCATGGCGGGCTTCGTGATTTTTCGTGCCGACCTGCTAATCGTGAATCACTTTCGCGGTGCCGGCGAGGCTGGGATTTATGCGGTGGCCTCGCAGGTTTCGTTTCTTTTGTTGATGATGCCCGGCGTGATCGCGACGTTGTTGTTTCCCCGGGTAGCTACGCGTCAGGATCCAACGGGTGAATTTGCCGTTCAGGTTACGCGCCACGCGTCGTTCGTGATGTTGATTATGTGCACAGCGGCGGCCGCCGGATCGTTTGCCCTGCCGCTGATTTATGGTGCGCCCTTCGCCGACGCGACAAATCAGTTATTGATTCTCTTGCCCGGCGTTTATCTGGTAGGACTTGAATCAGTGCTGGTCCAGCATTTCACCGGAACCGGATTGCCCTTCGCGATTCCACTGTTCTGGCTCATCACGATGGTCCTCAACGTAGCTTTGAACCTCACGTTCGTACCCGTTTGGGGCGCGCGCGCCGCAGCTTTGAATTCAACTCTGAGCTATGCCCTGATATTTGTTCTTGTGGCTGTCCATTTTTGCCGCCAGACGGGGCGGCAACCGCAAGAAATATTCCTGCTGCATAGTAGCGAGCTGCGCAACGTGCTGGCTAAAATTCATTTCTCGTCGTTGCTCGGAAAAGTGCATGAATGAATCTTCATTGAAGATAGTCTTGCTTGTTCTCAGCGGCGATGCGAAAACCGCGCGTGATTGGCTGAAACAAAATTATGCTTCAGCTTCACTCGAAATTGTTTCTCGTTACAAGCTCGAGAAACACAGTGCCCTTGGACGAGTTCGCGCGGCGCGCCAATTACGCGCGGACATTTTCGTAATCGCCACAGAACGGCTGGCGTGGCAGCGTGGCCAGAATGCGATGCTCGCCTTTGGCGCGTTGGCCGGCGCGCGTCAGGTAGTGCTGATCGACAGCTATGGCGGTGTGCGCAAGGAAAGTGGCGTCGGCATTCTGGCGCGGGCGCCGTTTCGCTTCGCTGCTGAGAGTTTGGCCAGCGCGGCAGCCATCGCACAATCACGCCTGCGTCTGACACAACTCGAGCGGGCAATTCAACAACGGGAAGCGCTAACTAGGCAGCCAGCCCCGGACGCGATCCGCATCGCGTACCTTCGCAGCACGCCTAGTCCCGGCACGCCCGCGGGTGGCGCCGCGACACACATCAACGGCTTCATAAACGCGGCCAGCGAGTTGGGCGCGCAGATCAATGTGATTAGCAACGACAACATTGCCGGACTCGACGAAAGCAGGTTGATGCTAATCGATCCTCAGCCGATAGGAATTACGCGCGCAGCTTTTGATTTGCGCAACAACCTCATTTTTTCCGCGGGGGTGCTGCGAGAGATTGAACGCCGGCCGGTCGATCTAATTTACCAGCGCTATGGACGCTTCACCTGGGCCGGCGTTGAGGCGAGCTTGCGCGCGCGTGTGCCGCTGTTTCTTGAATACAACGGCTCGGAAGTTTGGATCGGAAAACATTGGGATACGTCGGGAATGATCTCGTTGCTCGAGCGATTCGAGCGTCTGAATCTCTTAGCCTCCAGGCGTATCTTCGTCGTTTCAGAAGTTGAGCGGCGCAATGTGTTGCGCGCAGGCGTGCCGAATGAAAAGATTATCGTCAACCCAAATGGAGTCGATACTCAGACATTCCATCCCGATGTTGGTGGCGCCGCAGCGCGTGGCGAACTCGGCATAGGCCCAGATGAAATTCTTGCGGGCTTCGTGGGCACGTTCGGCCCCTGGCATGGCGTCCTAACTCTGGCGGAAGCGATCTGTTTGCTGCCGGCAGATTGTCGCGTTCGATTCCTGCTGGTTGGCGCGGGTAGATTTCGCGAGCAAGTGGAACACATCATTCGTCAGGGCGGGCGAGAGCAACAAACAATTTTCGCGGGACACGTCCAACATGAGAGAGTGCCGGCACTGCTCGATGCGTGCGACATTCTGCTGTCGCCACACGTCCCGTTGGAAGACGGCAGCGAATTCTTCGGCTCGCCAACCAAACTCTTTGAGTACATGGCGATGGGCAAAGGAATCGTGGCCAGTCGCCTTGGTCAGATTGCAGACGTCCTGGCTGATGAACAGAATGCGTTGCTGATCGAGCCGGGAAGTGCGCAACAGTTGGCTGATGCGATTTTGCGATTTATGAAGTCACGCGAATTGCGAGAACGTCTGGGCGCGGCAGCGCGCAGAGCTGCGATCGAACGACATACCTGGAAGCAAAACGCGCAGCGTGTGATTAATGAATATGTCTCCCTCTCCCAAGGGGAGCGGGGATTCGGCTGAAAGAAAATATGAACACCGAGAAGTTACGCGCGCGCGAACAATGGGGTAAAGATCCTTGCGGCGCGATCCACGGGCGGAAACATGAACTCGACACGCGCGAATTCTTTGACGCGGTCGAGCATCATCGTTATCAGGAGTACGCTCCGTGGATGCCCGAGGTGATGGGCTTTGATGAATTCGCCGGCGCGCGGCTGCTTGAGATTGGTTGTGGCATGGGTACTGATCTTTTGCAGTTTGCTCGGGGCGGCGCGAAAGTCACCGGTACCGATCTTACGCCCCGCTCGATCGAAATTTCGCGCCAACATCTGGCTCTCTATGGAGAGTCCGGTAATTTTGCGATTGCCGACTGTGAAACTTTGCCGTTCGCCGACGACAGTTTCGATGTTGCTTATTCCAACGGCGTGCTGCATCACACGCCCGACACCGCAGGCGCAGTGGGTGAGATACATCGGGTGTTGCGCCCCGGCGGTCACGCGCGCGTCATGTTGTATCATCGAAGGTCGTTCGCATATTGGGGCGAGGTGATCCTGCGTCATGGCATTTTGCAGGGAGAGTTTCTGCGCGGGAATTCTACCGCGGACATCATGAGCAAGTATGTCGAGTTTAATGAGAGCGGCGGACGTCCGCTGGTGAAAGTTTACAGTCGCAGGCAAGCGCGCGATCTATTTGCAATGTTCCGCGAAGTGAAGGTGCAGGTTGAGCAGCTTACGCGGCCGGAGCTTTACATCATCGGACGTTTTATTCCGGAAAGAATGTTTCGATGTTTGCGGCGGAGCGTGGGCTGGAACGTGATCGTCTCTGCCAAAAAATGATAGAGAAATGAGACCTCTCTGCGCACCTCCGTGAATTCCTCCGCGCCCTCTGCGGTTAACGGCTCTGTTTGCAATTCGGAAGACTGAGGACGAGCGAGATTTTAACGCCGAGGACGCAAAGGGTTTGGCAGAGGTCGCGGAGGACGTACGAAGGAAAATAGATCTTGAGCACTTCGTCTTATCGTCCATTCTCCAGGCGGGTCCTAACGCTTCTCTTCATCGTCGCACTCGCGCTTTCCGTTCGTTTTCTGACGGCAAATTTTCTGCGCGCTCACCTCGACGACCCGGGCTGGTTTCCTTCCGGCATCTACGGAGCGTTCGATCGCCAGGCGCAGGATTGGCTCGATGGCCGCGCATCGATTTTCTGGATCTACGATTCATCTCGCACTGACAAAGCGATATATGCGCCAGGGTACCCGTTGTGGCTGGCGCTTATCTACAAACTAAGTGGTTCACGATCTCCCGCCACAATACAAAATATTCAGTGGGTACTCGACTCTTTTGCTGTGCTGCTCGTCGTGGGTGTCGGTCTGACTGCATTTGGTTGGCGCGTTGGATTATGGGCAGGAGGAATTGCGGCGCTTTGGCCTTTGCTGGCAACGTACGGCGCGGTCCCTTTGGCTGATGCGCCGACAAGCTGGATCATTCTCGGCGCTGCATGGATGCTGCTATTGGCAGCCAAGCGAAAGTGTCTTGCTTGGGCATTGGGCGCGGGCGCGCTGATTGGCGTCTCGTGCTGGCTGCGCGCCAACGCGATGTTGCTAGCCTTCTTCTGGGCCGTGGCGATTGTCATATCGGCGCGCGCAAGTTGGCGCCGGCGAATGTTGTTAGCTGCAACAGTGGTCGTCGGCGCAGTGCTCGTCATCGCACCCGTCGTGGTACGGAATGCGTTCGTCTTTCACGCCTTCGTGCCGACTGGACTCGGCACCGGAACCAACCTTTTAGCAGGCATCGGCGAAACTGAGCGTGGAGCGAGAGAGTTCGGCATTACGGCCAACGACCGCGATCTGATCGAGCAGGAGCGCACGGCTTTGAAAGTGCCTACCGACGCGCCATTTGATCTCTATTATCCGGACGGCATTCAGCGCGATCGCGCGCGAACGCGACGAGCGCTTACAATAATCGCGCAGCATCCTTTCTGGTATGCGGATTCAGTAGTTCGCCGCATGGCCGCGGTCTTAAAATATGCGGGTGAGCCAAACGGCATTTATGGCAGTGCGGGTATCAACGTCACCAGCAAGAAGTGTCTGCCGCCACCGTGGCAAGGCGGGACGCTCGCATTCTTTGTCAATGTTCTCGGAATGTTTCAGAGCGTCTTGCGATATGTACTCTTGCCGCTCATGATCGGCGGAGTGTTTCTGGCCTTCCGTTTGGATCGACGCGCAACGGCGCTGATCATGGCTACAGTGTTCTACTATCTGGTGGTTGGCTCGCTGCTGCACACACACATTCGCTATGGTCTTCCGATGCAGGCATTGCTGACGATATTCGGCGGGGTGACCCTATCATCAGGTCAGAACGGCCTGCGGAAGCGGATGGATTCCCGGAAAGCCCTGCCAGGTTAGGATACCCAAACTATCAGAGGAAAAAGCCATGCCTAAACGTCTGCTGCAGATACTCTTCTCGGTTCTCTTCGTCGTTCTCTCGATTCAGTCCGGCGCCGTTCTTTCTTCCACCGCCGCAACTGCCCAAATCAAATCTATTCCCGCGCCCGAAGACGTGCTCGGCTTTCGTCCGGGCGACGATCGCAACCTCGCCAGTTGTCCCAACCTCGTCGAGTACTTTAAAAAACTCGCCACCGCCAGCGATCGCGTGAATTTTGCAGAGATTGGCAAGTCAACAATGGGCGCGCCGTTTGTTTATGCGACCATCAGCGCGCCGGAGAATCTCAAACGGCTCGCAGAATTCAAAGAAATTCAGCGGCAACTCGCCGACCCGCGCATTCTCGGCTCGCCGACGAATCCCGCACTCGCGGATCGGAAAGCGCGGGCGTTGATTGCGCGCGGCAAGACTATCGTCGCCGCGCGGCAAGACTATCGTCGCCATCACCTGCGGTATTCATTCAACCGAAGTTGGGTCGTATCTATCCAGCATGCTGATCGCGTATCGGCTTGCTTCGTCAAACGATCCTGAGATTCAGGAGATTCTACGCAATACGATCATTCTGCTGGTGCCTTCGACGAATCCTGATGGTGTAGACATCGTCAACAACTGGTATCAGAAGACACTGGGCACTCCTTATGAAGGGACTGATCCGCCGGAGCTTTATCACAAGTACACCGGGCACGACGACAATCGCGACTGGTACGCGTTCACGCAGGTCGAGACGCAACTGGTCGTCGACAAGATTCTCAACGTCTGGCATCCGCAAATCGTCCACGACATTCATCAACAGGGCGCGTTCGGCTCACGTCTGTTTCTGCCGCCCTACATGCAACCGGTCGAGCCCAACGTGCCGAAACAGATCGTCGAAGGCTACACCGAACTCGGCAACTATCTGGCGAAAGAGATGCGCGCCGCCGGATTCAAAGGCATCACGACCGATTCAACTTACGACGCCTGGTCGCCTTCGCGCGCGTACTCGCATTATCACGGCGGCGTGCGCATTTTGCAGGAAACTGCATCGTGTCGGCTCGCCACACCAATCACGGTCAAGTTTGATCAACTGCAATCCCGCGAAGGTTATGATCCACAGAAAGTGTCCGCCAACTTCGGTCCGCTGTGGCGCGGCGGCGAATGGCACATTCGCGACATCACCAACACTATGACGACGGTTGCGTTTTTTCTTTTGAAGAACGCCGCGCAGAATCGCGAGCACTGGCTGCAGAGATTTTATGAGATTGAGAAAGAGGCGGTGCGACCGAGGAAGAACGGCGAGTTGTTCGCGATCGTTGTCCCAAAAGCAGCGCATCGCGCCGATGTTTTGTCGATCCTCGATCGCGCTGGCGTAGCCGTTGATGATCCGCTGCCTTTCACAGCCGACGGGGTGAAATATCCTGATGACACCGCTGTGGTTAAGATGAATCAGCCGTACTCCAGCTTCGCTAAAGCGGTTCTCGAACGACAGCAGTATCCGGACATGAGAGATGCTTCGGGTCGTCCCATACAACCATACGACGTCACCGCTCACACGTTGTCGCTTTTGATGGGAGTGGAACCAGTCTTTGTTTACAAACCATTCCAGTACAAGGTTCCGCCAGGTCGCGGCTTCAACGGTTGTACTGGCGGCGGTCCGGTGGAGGTAAGAATTGGACTCTACAAATCTCATGTGCCCGCCATCGATGAAGGTTGGACACATTGGATCATCGAACATGGACATCCGTATTTTCTTAAGCTTCGCTACGCTGAAATTGAGGATTCCGAGATACGCGAGTCAGGGCTCGCGACCAAATATGATGCGATCATTATTCCGGACCAACCGCGCAACGCAATTCTCAACGGGTACGGCAGAGGCACAATGCCGGAGGAGTACACAGGCGGTTTGGGCGAAAAAGGCGTAAGAGCTTTGCGCGAATTTGTCGAACAGGGCGGCACGCTAGTCTGTCTCAATCGCGCGTCGGATTTCGCGATTGAGCAATTCAAGTTACCGGTGCGCGATATAGTTGACGGCTTGCCGCGCACAGACTTCTACGTGCCCGGATCGATTTTGCGAATCGAACTGGATAGTTCAAATCCGATTACGGCAGGCATGCCGAAAGAATCGATCGCCTGGGCCGAGAGTTCGCCAGTGTTTGAAGTGCTAAATGCCGGGAGCGCGGGCGTCCCGCCCGCAATGAGCGCGCAGCGCGAAAAGCAACGAACGGCGGACGGGACGTCCGCGCTCCCAGTAAACGCGGTCTCAGTGAAAGTCATCGCGTGGTATCCGAAAGACAAAGATCCTTTGCTCTCCGGTTGGCTGCTCGGCGGCGATCGCATCAAAGGCAAAGCCGCGCTGGTCGAAGTTGGCATGGGCAAGGGCCGCATCGTTCTTTTCGGCTTTCGTCCACAGTATCGCGCCCAATCACTAGCAACCTATCCGCTTTTCTTTAATGCAATCTCCGGAAAATGAAAGCGCATACACTGGGAGCGCGGGCGTCCCGCCCGCATTAGCGTGAATTACAACAACTCGTGAGAAAACAGTTAGGGCTAGAGTTAGGATCAGAGAACGGCGGGCGGGACGCCCGCGCTCCCAGTGAAAACGGCCACGTTTTATGAATGAGATCAAAGCCCAACTCGAGAAAGATTTGCGCGAAGCTGGATGGCACAGCCGGGGTTACATTCCGCATTTCGATGGTCGAGAACTTCCCCAATTCATTACCCACCATCTCGCTGACTCAATGCCTCAATCCGTGCTCGCACGGTGGAAGCAAGAGCTGGCCCAGACGCCGCCAGATGAGAGTAAGATAATTCTGCATAGACGAATCGAGCGATACCTCGACCAAGGGTACGGCAACGCCTGGCTAAAAGATCACCTCATCGCCAACATGGTGCAAAACTCGTTGCTCCATTTTGATGGAACTCGTTACAAACTGTCGGCCTGGGTGGTGATGCCTAATCATGTTCATTTTCTGTTGACGCGCGCGGCAGGTGAAGAACTTTCGAGGATTTTACACTCTTTCAAGTCGTTCACTTCGCATGAAGCGAACAAGATGCTGCGCCGCAGCGGGCAGTTCTGGTTTGAAGAGTATTTTGATCGCTACATTCGCGACGCGAAACACTTCGCAGCCACGGTCAGGTACATCGAAAACAATCCTGTCAAAGCCAAATTGTGCGCCAGGCCTGAAGACTGGCCTTTCAGTAGCGCACGGTTTCGCGCGCGACAAATCACTGGGAGCGCGGGCGTCCCGCCCGCATGAGCGCGCAGCGCGAAAAGCAACGAACGGCGGGCGGGACGCCCGCGCTCCCAGTTTGAAACTTTCGTCCTCTACCGGCGTATAGTTTAGTGTAGTTTTCACGGCCGCAATGGTCACCTTTCTTTTCGCTTCAGTTTTCATCATCGGACTTCTGGCT
>QHXG01000246.1 GCA_003222845.1 Acidobacteriota bacterium
GCATAGATATCCCGATTGACTCTATCGCCGTCTTGCCGTTCGTCAACGAGAGCGGCAACAGTGACATTGAGTATCTCTCGGACGGCATGACGGAATCGCTCATCGACAGCCTGTCGCAATTACCGCATCTATCGGTCAAGGCGCGCAGCTCCGTCTTTCGCTACAAGGGGAAAGAGGCTGATCCGCAGCAAGTCGCCTCGCAGTTATCCGTGCAAGCGATCTTGACTGGCCGCGTCGTGCAACACGGCGACGATTTGACTTTGTATTTGTCGCTGGTCGAGGGACGCAACGGCAATCAGATCTGGGGCGATCATTACGATCGCAAACTGACGGACCTGATCTCGTTGCAGAGCGAGATCGCGCGTGACGTCTCAAGCAAATTGCGAGTGAAATTGTCGAGCGCCGACGAGCAGAGGCTGACGAAGCGCTACACCGCAAATACGGAAGCCTATGAGCTTTATCTCAGGGGACGTTACCACGTTTTCAAAATGAAACTGTCGGAAGCCCAGACTGGCATTTCATATTTTCAGCGGGCGATTGAAATAGACCCGAACTACGCCCTCGCCTATGTCGGACTCGCGAACGCATATCGCTCGTTTGCGCTTTCTGGTGATATGCCGGCCGAATTCTTTCCTAAGGCGAAAGCTGCGGCGCAAAGGGCCGTCGAAATTGACGACCGCTTAGCCGAAGCTCACGCCGTACTCGGTTTCACTATATTCTGGTACGACTGGAACTGGAAGGAAGCCGAAAATCAATTCAAACGAGCCCTGGAGCTCGATCCGAACAGCGCCGATACCCACTGGTTTTACGCAACTTTCCTTTCCAGCACGGGACGAAATTCAGAAGCCCTGAACGACGTAAAACGCGCTCGGGAACTCGACCCGCTTAACCTGATAATTAGCGCGGGCGAAGGGCAATTTCTGATTCACGCCGGGCGAGCCGATGAAGCCTTAGCCAGCTTGCAGAAAACTACCGAGCTCGATCCGAATTTTTGGTTCGCTCATATGCTTGCGTCAGACGCCTATACCGAGAAAGGGATGTTTACCGAAGCTGTCGCCGAAGCGCGTAAAGCGACAGAGTTCTCCGGCGCTAATTCCCACTCGCTTGCGTCGCTCGGCTATGCTTTGGGGAGATCAGGCAAACAAGCAGAAGCGCGCTCCCTGCTTGACGGATTATTAAAGTTATCCACCGAGCGTCACGTGTCGCCTCATAATATCGCGTTGATTTATAACGGTCTGGGCGAGCGCGACAAAGCGCTCGCTTGGCTGGAGCGCGCGTTCGAGCAGAGAGACCCGCGCATGGTTTTTCTGAAAGTCTACCCGAAGTGGAATAATCTGCGCGCCGACCCGCGCTTTCAGGATTTGATGAGGCGCGTCGGTTTTACGCAGTGACACTGCTCGATGCAATTGATCTCAGGGACACGACTAGGAAGATACGAAATCCGCTCGAAGATTGGCGAAGGCGGAATGGGCGAGGTTTATCTTGCCGAAGACACGCGGCTGCATCGTAACGTCGCACTCAAAATTCTGCCCGCTGATCTGGCTTCCAATCACGATCGAATGCGCCGCTTCGAACAGGAGGCGACGGCGGCAGCAGCGCTAAATCATCCGAACATCGCCCACATCTATGAAATCGGCGAAGTAGATGCCCTAAACTTCATCGCAATGGAGTTTGTCGATGGCGTGACGCTGCGCCAATGCATTCACGATGGGCAGACCGATCTGACAAAGCTTCTGCGATACTTGCAGCACGCCGCGGAAGGATTAGCCAAGGCGCACGCGGCCGGCATCGTCCATCGTGATCTGAAGCCCGACAATATCATGGTTACGCGCGACGGGCATGCGAAGATTCTGGATTTCGGTCTGGCGAAACTGATCGAACCGCAGCAGTCTTCAGCAACCAGCGGTGAAGCAAGCGAACAGGCTACGGCGATCCTCCAACAGCACTCGACGCCCGGCGTGGTTCTCGGAACAGTTGGTTACATGTCGCCGGAACAGGCGCAGGGCAAGACCAAAGAGATCGATCATCGCTCGGATATTTTCTCGTTCGGTTGCATGCTGTACGAAGCCGTGACGAAACAGAAAGCGTTCACCGGAAAAGACGCGATCGACACACTCAACAAAATTATTCGCGAGCCGGCCGCGCCGATTACCGACTTTCGCACCGACGCGCCTGATCACCTGCAAAGAATTGTGCGGCGATGTCTGGCAAAAGATCCCGAGGACCGCTATCAAACAATTAAGGATGTAGCGATCGAACTTCGAGAATTGCGGCGCGAGTTGCCCGGCAGCGCGGGAATTGATACCACGGTGCCGCCAACATCGGCGAAGTTTGGAGTTCCGCCTTCAGGCGGAACTGTATCCGGCCCCAGGACATTGCCGCCTGAAAGCGGAACTCCAAGCACACCGCCGCCCTCCAGTGCTGAATACATCATTAGGGAAATCAAGCAGCACAAACTCGCGATGGCTGTTGCTCTGATTGTGCTGGCTGTCGGCGGGGTGGGACTCGGCTTGTATATGCACGCGCGCAATACCGAGGTTGCGATCGAATCGATAGCGGTCTTGCCGTTTCAGAATCGCAGCACCGAACCGGACAGCGAATATCTTTCCGACGGCTTGGCGGAGTCGTTGATTTATCGGCTTTCACAGTTGCCGAACTTGAAAGTCAGTCCCACCAGTCTGGTCTTTCGTTACAAAGGCCAGGAGATCGATCCGATAAAGGTAGGCAAAGACCTGGGCGTTAGCGCGGTGCTTTCCGGCCGGATCATCCAACGCGGCGACAATCTGACCATCAGCGCTGAATTGGTTGACGTGCGCTACAACAAGCTGCTGTGGGGCGAACAATACGATCGCAAAACGTCGGAGTTGCTGGCCACGCAGCGAGAGATTGCCCGCGAAATCGTCGACACCTTGAAACTCAAGGTCTCTGGTCAGGAGCGCGGGCTTGCCAAACATTACACCGAAAGCAACGAGGCTTATCAGCTTTACATGAAAGGACGATTTTACTACAACAAACGAACCGAAGAAGGGTTGCAGAAGTCGCTCGAATATTTTCAGCAGGCGATAGAAAAGGACCCCACGTTCGCGTTGGCTTACAGTGGACTGGCAGACACTTATGATCTGCTGGGCGCGCCAGATGCCGGCGGAATGACATCGCCAAACAAGGCGTTGCCAAAGGCGAAGGCCGCGGCGTTGAAAGCCATAGAGATCGATGGAACTCTCGCCGAACCTCATGTGTCGCTGGCTCACGTTAAATACTATTACGATCGTGACTGGCCCGGCGCCGAGCGCGAATTCAAACGCGCGATCGAGCTAAATCCAAATTATCCGCAGGCCCATCACTGGTATGCGATCTACTTAGTGTGGGTTGGGCGAACGAATGAAGGGCTAGCGGAGATCAGACGGGCACAGGAGCTGGACCCGCTCTCGCTTCCGATCAACATGACGTTGGGGTGGTGCCTGTGCGATGCGCGCCAGATGGACGAGGGCATCGATCAATTGCGCAAGACCATTGAGATGGACCCCAGGTTTGTGGTAGCCCATAACCGGCTCGCACTGTGTTACGAACGGAAAGGAATGTACGACGCCGCCATCGCTGAGTTTCAGAAAATATCCGATTTGGGCGCGAGATCGTTGGCAATCGCCGAATTGGGACAAGCTTACGCAGCGTCAGGCAAGCGAGGCGAAGCACAAAAGGCGCTCGCTGAGTTGCAAGAGCTGTCAAAGCAGCGCTACATCTCGCCCAGTGTGTTCGCGTTAATCTACGCAGCGCTCGGCGATAAGGATCAGGCCTTCGCCTGGCTTGAGAAATCAGTTGAAGAGCACGACCTGATAATCGGGCGACTAAAAGTCGATCAAAGATTCGATAACCTGCGCTCTGATCCGCGCTTCGCGGAAATCGTGAGGCGCGTGGGACTGCCACAGTAACGCAAACTGTTAGTTTGCGAACGGAGCGAAAATGAGATACGCAAGCTGACAGCTTGCGCTACACCGCGATGACGATTGTTGCCGGCACACGCTTAGGCCGTTACGAAATCCGCTCAAAGATTGGCGAGGGCGGGATGGGCGAAGTGTATCTGGCGCAGGATACGAAACTCGAACGCAAAGTTGCGCTGAAGATTTTGCCGGCTGATGTTGGTACGAATCGCGATCGCATGGAACGATTCATTCGGGAAGCGAAATCGGCCGCAGCATTAAGTCATCCGAACATTGCACAGATTTTCGAGATTGGTGAAGACGCCGGTACGCACTACATTGCGATGGAATTCATTGATGGCCAAACCCTGCGCGAGAAAATCCATCAAGAAGGAACCCCACTCCGAAAACTGCTGAGATTTCTGCAACACGCGGCGGAAGGTCTCGCGAAAGCACATGCGGCTGGAATTGTGCATCGTGATCTGAAGCCCGACAACATCATGATCACGCGCGACGGTCACGCAAAGATTTTGGACTTCGGGCTCGCAAAACTAATCGAGCAGCAGCCCCTCCCGAGTAGTGACTCCAGCGAAATAGCAACGGCGGTTATGCCCCAGCACTCGATCCCGGGCACGGTCATGGGCACGGCCGGTTACATGTCACCGGAACAAGCGCAGGGCAAGACAAAAGAGATCGATCAACGCTCAGACATCTTCTCATTCGGTTGCATCCTGTTTGAGGCGGCAACAGGCAAGAAGCCCTTCGAAGGCGAATCGGTCATCAAATCACTGCACATGGTTGTGTACGAACCGGCGCCGTCGATCACTCATCTTAACCCGTCCGCGCCGCCGGAGTTGCAACGCATCGTGCGGCGTTGTCTTGCGAAAGATCCAGACGAACGCTATCAGTCGATCAAGGAAGTTGCGATTGAGTTGAAGGAACTGCGACGTGAACTGGAAACCAGCACTGGAATCGATACCACCGTACCGCCACCGCGAAGTACGACTGAGCTCAGCACCGATGGCGGCCCAATGGTTCAATCAACCGCGGCGCGGTCTGGATCGATACCGCCGACTATCTCAAGCGCTGAATACCTGGTCAGCGGGATCAAGAAACACAAACTCAGTGCGGGAGTTGCTTTCGCAATTTTGCTCGTTCTGATTTCCGGCGCGGGCTACTGGATCTTCAAGTATCGCGCCTCCGCCGGCTCCGGAACGGAAGCGATTAATTCCATCGCGGTGCTTCCTTTTCAAAACAAGAGTGCCGATGCCGACACCGATTACTTGTCAGACGGCCTGGCCGAGTCACTTATCTTTCGTCTGTCACAACTTCCGGGGTTGAAAGTTAGCCCAACGAGTTCGGTCATGCGTTACAAGGGTAAGGAGACGGACGTCGTGAAGATCGCCGGCGAACTTGGCGTCGATGCGGTCATGACTGGCCGTCTCACCAAGCGCGGCGACAATTTGAATATCACAGTCGAACTGGTTGATACGAAGAATAACAAATCGCTTTGGGGCGAGCAGTATGAGCGCAAGATGTCTGACCTGCTGGCGACTCAGCGTGAGATTGCGGCGACTATAGCTCAGAAATTGCAGCCAAAACTTGCCGGCACTGAAACCAAAGGAATCACCAAAAGATACACCGATAACAACGATGCCTATCAGCTCTATTTGAAGGGCCGATTCTATTTTGCGCGCCGGTCGGAAGCAGATATTCGGCGAAGTATCGACTTGTTCCAGCAGGCAATAACGCTTGATTCGAAGTTTGCTCTAGCCTACACCGGCGTCGGCGAATCGTGGGCGGTCATGTCTTCTTATCCCTACATGGAATCGAAAGACGCAATGCCGCTTGCGAAAGCGGCGATCGCTAAAGCTCTTGAGATCGATCCTGCGCTTCCCGAGGCGCATACCGTGGCCGGGATGATCGCGGCGACCTACGATTGGGATTGGGCAAAGTCCGAGACTGAATTTAAGCGTTCGCTTGAGCTCGACCCGAATCTGGCGATCACCCACTACCGCTACGCGTGGGTTTATCTGAGTCCGATCGGTCGTCATGAAGAGGCGATCGCAGAAATGAAAAAGGCGATGGATCTGGAGCCGCTCTCGCTGGTACAGGGGGCAAATTTCGCAGGCGTCTATATCTATGCTCGGCAATTTGATCGCGCGCTCGATCAGGCGCAGAAGACCTACGATATGGATCTGACGTTGATTACCGGTCAAAATTGGATGTGCCATGCGCTGGACGTGAATGGAAAGTACGCCGAGTCGTTGGCGATCT
The DNA here is from genome assembly GCA_003222845.1 of Acidobacteriota bacterium. Classification (GTDB taxonomy): domain Bacteria; phylum Acidobacteriota; class Blastocatellia; order Pyrinomonadales; family Pyrinomonadaceae; genus UBA11740. The sequence continues at coordinate 6,192 of QHXG01000246.1, forward strand.
CCGAGAAAGTTTCTCAGACGAATGGTTTGCTCTATGCGGCATTGGGATACGCATACGCAAAATCCGGTCGTCGACAGGAAGCGGAGGCAGTCCTGGTTAAGCTGAACGAAATCGAAAAAACGAAGACCGTATCGCATTACTGGGAAGCGATTACTTATGCCGCACTCGGCGACAAGGACAAGGCATTTGCCGAACTCGAAAAAGCATATCAAGCCCGCGACTGGTTTCTACAACGATTGAAAGTCGATCCATTCCTGGATCCACTGCGCGACGATCCGCGATTTGGTGATCTCGTGAAGCGGATCGGTCTGGCACAGTGAATTTGGAGTGCGGCGGCTTGACGACGTTTTGTTATTCTTTGTCTGAAGAACTGAAAGTATGCCGCACAATATCTCTCTGGTTGCTACGAGGCTCGCGAATAAAAGCGGCGTCAAGCCGCCGCACTCCAAATGAAACGGTGCCCCCAGTGTAATCGCGTCGAAATTGACGAAGCGCTGAAGTTCTGTCGCGCCGATGGTGCAACTCTCGTCAGCGAGTCGTCATCGCCTGGCAGCGAAGCAGGGACCACACGGCTCGGTTCGGCTTCCCAATCCAACGAGATCGAAACTAGTATCCTTCCACCCAAAACTGATGCGGGCATCAGCCGCGCCACCGGCCCCACGACCGCACTTCCAGCGCAAACGCCTGCCGCAACCGGCGCGCTCGCTAAACGGAAAACCCGCAAGACGATTCTGGTCGCGGCCGCAGCTTTGCTAACACTGATTGTCCTGGTGGTTGTCGGCGTCTTTAGCGGATTCTATCTGCGGGCGCCGTCTGGCCCTGCCGTGATTAGTTCAATCGCCGTTATGCCGTTCGTCAATGCCACCGGCAATGCGGATCTCGAATATCTTTCTGATGGGATCACCGAAACGTTGATGAGCAGGTTGTCACAAATTCCGAATCTGAACGTAAAGGCGCGCTCTTTGGTGTTTCGCTACAAAGGCAAAGAAACGAATCCGCAAACCGTGGGCCGAGAGCTGGATGTGCAGGCGCTCCTGAACGGTCGTGTCGTTCAGCGCGGCGCTGACCTGATCTTGTATCTCGAATTGGTCGATGCGCGAACCGGCAATTTAATTTGGAGTGATCAATACAATCGCAAGCAAACTGACCTGGTTTCTTTGCAGACCGATATCGCGCGCGACGTTTCCAGCAAACTCAAAATCAAACTAACGGGCGCGGACGAACAAAAGTTAGCGAAGAGCTACACGGAGAATTCCGAAGCTTATAAGCTCTATTTGCAGGGACGCTACTTCGCCAATAAACGCACTCCGAAAGATACATCAAGGGCTATCGATTGCTTCCAAAAGGCAATCGCCATCGACCCAAAGTACGCACTCGCCTACGCGAGCCTGGCGTTGGGGTATTCCTACTTGACGATCTACGGCGATATGCCCGCGGCGGAAACATTTCCGAAAGCACGCCAGTATTCAGAAAAGGCCATTGAACTCGACAGCGGGCTGGCAGAACCTCATCTCACTCTGGGCATCTTGAGGTTTCTTCAGGACCACGATTTCGCCGGCTGGGAACGCGAAACAAAACGCGCCCTCGAACTTAATCCAAACTCAACCGACGCTCATCGTCTGAATGGATTTCGACTAACCTTCCTCGGCAGATTCGGTGAAGCCGAGGCCGCGATAAAACGAGCCCTGGAAATTGAACCACTCTCCGCAGTCGGCAATATCAATTATGCGTGGATCCTATTTTATTCCGGACGAATTGATGAAGCTGAGACCGAGGCAAAACGTTCTGTCGAGATGTCTCCCGATTTCTGGTTATCTCATTTCTTTCTCTTCAACGTTTACCGTTTCAAGAGTAAGCATGCTTTGGCTGTTGAAGAATTTGCGAAGAACAACGAAGTGCGCGACGAGGCCGAAGCTGCGAGATTAGTAAGAGAGAGTTTTACCAAAGGTGGCTGGCCGGCGTTTCTCGCAACAGTGACTAAAGAGCACGCCAAAGTGAAGTCATCGCCATACACTTTGGCAACCTTCTACGCCGAGCTTGGAGACAAGGATCAGGCGTTTGCTGCGCTCAATGAGGCAATCGCCAAATGCGATCAGTTTATCGGCTTCATCAAGGTCGACCCTGCTATGAAACCGCTTCAAACCGATCCACGTTTTCAGCCATTGCTGAGAAGGGTCGGGTTACCTGAATAGGTATGAAACGCTGCCCCCAATGTAATCGGGTTGAGAACGACGATGCGCTCGTGTTCTGCCGCGCAGACGGTACGGCGCTGGTTAGCGATTCGTCGTCGCTTAACAGTGAGGCAGACACGGCGGCGCTTGGCTCTGCTGCGGTGGCGAGCGAGATTGAGACGAGCGTCCTGCCGCACACAACCGATGCCGCGATGAGTCGCAGCACGGCGCCGACGGCGGTGCTTCCTGCTGCGTCAACGGGCACAACCGGCGCACTAGCCAAACCTCAGCGCCGGAGACTCGGAATCACGATTGCGATAATTGCGGTCGCGGTGGTTGTCATAGGAGCTGGCTTGTACAAGCTTTTCAACCGCAGCCAACCACGAAAGGCGATCTCGTTCGCTTCGGCGAAGATCACGCGGCTGACAACGACGGGCAAAGCGACGCGCGTCGCCATCTCGCCCGACGGCAAGTACGTCGTGCACGTCGAGGACGACGGTGGGCAGCAGCGTCTCTGGACGAGGCAGGTCGCCACACAGAGCAACGTCGAGATCGTCGCGCCCGCCGCCGTCACCTACGAGAGCCTGACCTTCTCGCCCGATGGCGACTACATCTACTACAGCATCTCCTCGCAGAACATCCCGCAGGGCGGACTCTTCCAGGTGCCGACGCTCGGCGGCGCGCCGAAAAAGGTGTTGGTGAATCTAGACAGCAGGGACACCATCAGCTTTTCGCCCGACGGCAAGCAGTTCGCCTTTATCCGGGATGATGTGGGCAAAGAGTTCGCGCTGCTCGTCGCCAACGCGGATGGCACAGGCGAGCGGAAACTCGTCGCTCACAAGAACCCGCCCGAAAGTATCGGCTATCCGACGTGGTCGCCGGATGGGAAGGTTATCGCCTACATCGTTCTGAATCATGACACCAACGACGACACGGTTTTCGGAGCGCAAGTCGCGGACGGCTCGACCAAACCTTTGACTTCGCAAAGGTGGTTCAGGTTTAGCGCGCTGGCGTGGCTGTCGGACGGCAGCGGCTTGTTGATGCTCGCGACGCCGCAGCAGCAATTCGTCCGTCAGGTTTACTATCTCTCCTACCCGGAAGGCGAGGCGCACCGGCTCACTAACGATCTGAACGACTACGATGGCATGAGCCTGACGGCGGACTCCAACACTCTGGCGGTCGTCAAGAGAGAGACGCAAGCGAACGTCTGGATCGCGCCGACGGGCGACGCCAACCGCGCGAGACCCGTCACGGCCGGCTCAGGAAAAAATGACACGGAACTCACCTTCGCGCCGGACGGCACCAAAATAATCTATAAGTCGAACGCGAGCGGCGACGATGACATTTGGATCGTGAATGCGGACGGCGGCAATCGGAAGCAACTGACGGCTAATGCCCGCGTAAACGGCTATCCGTCGGTCTCGCCCGACGGTCGCTACATCGTGTTCATGTCAGATCGCAACGGCGTCCCTCACATCTGGCGGATGAATATTGACGGCGGCGACCAGAGGCAGTTGACTAACGGGAGCGGCGAACAGAGTCCGCAATTCTCGCCCGACGGTCGCTGGGTGGTTTACCGGAAAGCCTACGGCAAGGCGACCGTGTGGAAGGTGCCCGCCGATGGCGGCGAGCCTGTGCAATTGAATGACAAGTATTCGACGCACCCGACCGTCTCGCCCGACAGCAAGCTGGTCGCTTACCGTTACCGCGACGAGAACTCCCCGTGGCGCATCGCCGTCGCCCCGCTCGAAGGTGGCGAGCCGCTCAAGACGTTTGATCTCCCGGCGACCTTCGGCGTTCCGCTCCGCTGGACGCCCGACGGTCGCGCCCTCGCCTACGTTGACACGCAGAAAGGAGTCTCGAACATCGTCGCTCAGCCGCTCGACGGCGGCGCAGTGAAGCAGTTGACCGACTTCAAAGCCGACCGCATCTTCTGGTTCGACTTCTCGCGCGATGGACGCCAACTCGCCCTCTCGCGCGGCACGCAAACGAGCGACGTGATCCTGATCCGCGACTTCCGTTGAGACGCTATGACGATTGCAGCCGGCACAAAACTCGGCCGCTATGAAATCCGCTCGAAGATTGGCGAGGGCGGCATGGGCGAGGTGTATTTGGCTGAGGACACGCGGTTGCATCGCAAACTAGCGTTAAAGATCCTTTCTGCCGATCTAACCCAAAACAAGGATCGATTGCGCCGCTTCGAACAAGAAGCAATCGCCGCGGCCGCGTTGAATCACCCGAACATCGCCCACATCTACGAGATTGGCAGTAGCCCGGCCGTCAGCGAGGGCTCAGACGCAAGCGCGACCGCCGGCGACGAAACTCACTTCATCGCGATGGAGTTCATTGACGGCCTAACGCTGCGCGATCGTCTGATGAGCGCCAGCCTGGCGATCAGCGAAGCGCTCGACATTGTCACGCAAGTCGCCTCTGCACTCTCGGCGGCGCACGAGGCGGGCATCGTGCATCGCGACATCAAACCGGAGAACATCATGCTGCGGCGGCGCGATGGTTACGTTAAGGTCCTGGACTTCGGAGTAGCCAAAATCACTGAACCGTCACTAGCCGGCACTGACGCGGCAACTTTAGTGAAGACAGCGCCTGGCATCATCCTTGGCACTGTTAATTATCTGTCACCTGAGCAGGCGCGCGGACTGGCCGTAGATGCGCGCGCGGACATTTGGAGCTTAGGGGTCGTGCTCTCTGAAACGCTCACCGGACGAAAACCTTTCGAAGGACTCACGGCCTCGGATGTGATCGCCTTGATTTTGACGCGAGACCCGACGCCATTCAAGGATCTAACTGAAGTCCCGCCCGAACTTCAAAGCATTGTTATGAAAACGCTCGCCAAGGCGAAGGAGCAGCGTTATCAAACGATGGAAGATCTGGCCCGTGACTTAAAGAATTACAAGCGGAAGTTGGATTGGGGAACCGGACCGCAGTTCGACGTAAGCGGGGCAGGAATTATCACAGAGGCAGAGCGTGCAGGCAATTCAGCGGTAGACCGTGCGATAATAAGCGCGACCCGTGGGCCACAGCCTCCTGCCCGCCCTCCGAACAATCTCTCCGATCAACTAACTCTGCTCATCGGCCGCAACGCTGAACTGGCCGAGATCGAAGAACTCATAGCGCGAGAGGACGTGCGCCTGCTGACGTTGACGGGTCCAGGAGGCACTGGCAAGACGCGCCTCGGTGTTCAAGCTGCGGCAGATTCGCTTCCGGATTTCGCCGACGGAGTCTTCCTGATCCCTCTGACGCCGATCACTGATCCTCATCTGGTCCCGGCCGCTATAGCGCAAACACTCGGCCTCAAAGAATCTGGTGAGACTTCGCTCCAGGAGACTTTGAAGCGCCACCTGCGCGACAAGCGAATGCTGCTGGTCCTGGACAACTTCGAGCAGGTCGTTGCGGCAGCCCCGTTAGCAGCCGAAATACTCGTTGCCTGTCCGCAGCTTAAATTTCTCGTCACAAGTCGCGTGGTGCTGCATCTGCGCGGTGAGCACGAATTTCCCGTTCAGCCATTAGAATTGCCTGACCTCCGGCACTTGCCGCCTCTCGAGGTGCTCTCGCAGTATAGCGCCGTTGCGCTGTTCATCGCGCGGGCGCGCGCCGTGAAGCCTGACTTCGAGCTTACAAACGAGAACGCGCGCGCGGTAGCCGAAATCTGCATGCGCCTTGATGGACTGCCACTCGGTCTTGAATTGGCCGCCGCTCGCTTAAAGCTGTTTCCGCCCAACTCTCTGTTAGCGCGGCTGGAAAATCGGCTCAAGCTGCTGGCCGGCGGCGCGCGCGACTTACCCGCACATCAGCAAACAATGCGTGCAGCGATCGACTGGAGCTACGATCTGCTCAATGAGAATGAGCAAAAGCTATTTCGGATGCTAACCGTCTTCGTTGGAGGATTTACTTTGGAAGCTGCAGAGGCAGTATCAGGCGCAACCGGCGAAGACGAGATGGACATTTTAGAAGGCGTTACCTCTTTGGCCGACAATAGCCTGCTACGGCAGAAGGAACAACCGAACGGCGAGCCGCGCTTTATCATGTTAGAGACAATTAGAGAGTACGGGTTTGAAAAATTAGCAGCGGCGCAAGAGGCCAAGGCAATTCAGCGTGCTCAGGCTGCATATTTTCTTGAGCTGGCGGAACAAGCTGAGCCGGAGTTGTCCGGCGCGAACCAAGCGGCATGGCTTGATCGCTTGCAGGCTGAGCACGACAATTTTCGCGCGGCTCTAAATTGGGCTTTGCAGAATGGTGAGAGTGAGATCGGGTTGCGTTTGGCGGCGGCCTTCTGGCGTTTCTGGCTCGTGCGCGGTCATCTGAGTGAAGGACGTGAGCAATTGGATAGGGTATTGTCCGGAGCCGCACTTCCTCCAGAGGCCCGGGCGAAAGTCCTCACAGGTGCGGGAACATTAGCTCAAAACCAAGGTGACTATAAGGCAGCACGCACCCTTTTTGAGCAAAGCCTCTCAATCTGGAGGCAGGTCGGAGACAAAAAAGGAATCGCGACCTCACTTCATAATCTGGGGTGGATAGCATGGCGCCAGAGCGATTATGCCACGGCGCATTCGCTTTCCGCTGAGGCCCTGGCCCTCCATCGTGAGTTGGGGAACAAGCAGGGCATGGCCCACGCGGTGAATAATCTTGGATGGGTGGCGCATCATCGGGGCGATTATGCGGCGGCTCGTTCTTTTCATGAGCAAAGCTTAACTTTGCGTCGGGAACTGGGCGACAAACGGGCCATCGCCTTTGCGTTGACTAATCTCGGGTGGGCAATACAAAAGCAGGGCGATTATCAGCAAAGTTTGTCACTGATTGGAGAAGCTCGCGCCTTGTTTAGGCAGGTAGGCGACAAACAGCTTCTCGCCTTCTCGTCTCTCATAATGGCGAATGTGCTGCACGACCATGGTGATCAAAAGGAAGCGCAGGCACTGCTAAAGGAAAGTATTTCCACCAGCCATGAAATCGGCTCGAAGTATAATCTCGCGTTTAGCCTTCGTATCTTAGGCGACATCATGTTCGAAGAAGGCGATCAATCTGGCGCGGTTGACCTCGTGGAAAAGAGTTTGTTGCTCTTCAGAGAGATTGGAGATAAGTACGGCGCAGCTTTTGCGCTTTGTATTCTGGCAAACATAACAAGCGAGCAAGGCGAACACGAGCGTGCGGCGTCGTTCCTAAACGAAAGCCTGAAACTGCGAACTGAAATAGGTGACAAGCACGGCCTGATTGAATGTCTGGAAAGCCTGGCAAGCGTGGCCTTGGCGCAGAAACAACTGGAACGAGCAGTGCGATTATCAGGGGCGGCTGAGGCTATGCGCGAATCTCTCAACATTCGCCTTTCCCCTATCGAACAGAAAAAACCCGATCGTACTAAAACGGCAGCGCGCGCCGGGCTGGACGAGCAAGCTTTTGCCGCAGAGTGGTCACGTGGTCTCGCGATGACTTTGGAGCAGGCAGTTTCTTACGGTCAAAGTTAACCAAACATGGCGCTTACTCCTGGCACAAAACTCGGACGTTACGAAATCCGCGCAAAAATCGGCGAGGGCGGGATGGGCGAGGTCTATCTCGGCGAAGATATGCAACTACGAAGGCGCGTCGCCTTGAAAATTCTGCCACTCGAAGTCGCGTCGAATAAAGATCGAATGCGGCGTTTCACTCAAGAGGCGCAAGCTGCCGCCGCGCTCAACCATCCGAATATCGCGCACATCTACGAGATTGGTGAAGCTGATGGCCTGCACTTCATCTCCATGGAATTCGTTGATGGCCTTACGCTGCGTCAACTCGTTCATGACCAGCACACTGATCTCGCGAAGCTTTTGCGCTACTTGCAAAACGTTGCTGACGGACTCGCAAAAGCACATGCCTCTGGCATCGTCCATCGCGATCTCAAGCCCGACAACATAATGGTGACGCGCGACGGCCACGCCAAGGTTCTGGATTTTGGTCTCGCGAAATTGATCGAGCCACAGCAAGCAATCGGAACCCGTGCAAGTGGCTCAAGTGAAGTCGCGACGGCGCTGCTGGCACAACCCTCAAGTCCAGGTACAGTGATGGGAACGGTCGGCTACATGTCGCCAGAGCAGGCGCAGGGCAAGACAAACGAAATCGATCAACGATCAGATATTTTTTCTTTCGGTTGCATTCTCTTTGAGGCGGTGACCGGACAAAAACCATTCGCAGGAAAAGACACCCTGGATTCGCTGCACAACATAGTGCACGCGCCCACGCCCAACGTGAAAGAATTGAATCCCGCGGCTCCCGATGAGTTGCAGAGAATAGTTCGCCGGTGCCTGGCAAAAGATCCGGACAAACGCTACCAATCGATCAAAGACGTCGCTATTGAACTGGAAGAGTTGCAACAGGATTGGCACGCCTCAACTCAACTCGAGTTTTCCGCCGCGCCGACTACAAGTGGATTGCCGGCAAGTAAAAGCAGGTCGGAATCAAACATCGAAAGTTCAAGTCGCTCAGGTCTCGCGACAGCGAATATTGCAGCGCCCACATCATCAACTGCGGAATATGTGACTGCGGAGATCAAGCGTCACAAGAAGGGCGTGGCCATTGTAGTGGCCGTGCTCTTAATCAGCGCGATTGGCCTTGCTTTCGGACTCTATAAGCTTCGCGCTCGTAAACCGGAGCTCAATCTTCAGGCGGGGAAAATCACCCGGTTGACCAACAACGGCAAAGTTGGCAGCGCCACAATGTCTCCAGACGGCAAGTACGTCGCTTATACCCTGGTGGATGAGTTGGGCTCGAGTCTGTGGGTTAAGTATCTTGCCACCGGCAGCAATGTGCAGATTATTCCCCCGGCCGGCCTTGGTGCTGGTGTTGGCCAATCAACTTTCTCGCCGGATGGAAACTACCTTTATTACATCAGGGGGGGAGGGGGCGGCGGGCCGGGTACGCTCTATCAGGTGCCCGTGCTCGGCGGTACATCGAAAAAGGTGTTGGGAAATATAAGTCGAATTAGCTTCTCGCCCGACGGAAAACGTTTCGCTTTTGAGCGTCGTTATGTGAGTGAAGGCGAAGACGCCGTAATAATTGCGAATGCAGACGGCACGGGAGAGCAGAAAGTCGCCACACGAAAGCATCCGGATTTCTTTCTCGGCGGGGCGGCATGGTCGCCTGACGGCCGAACCATCGCCTGTCCTATCGGCGGTTTTACCGGTGGCTATTACAGAAGCATTGGCGTCATCAACGTTTCCGATGGCGCACAAAGGGTTCTCCCTTCTCATCGGTGGCTTGATGTAGAGAGAGTCGCATGGCTACCGGACGGCACTGGACTAATTACCACCGCCCAGGAGCGAGCAGGTGATCAATATCAACTGTGGCAGATCTCTTATCCTGGAGGGGAGAGTCGAACATTAACTAACGATCTAAGCGATTACCGCCAAGTGAGTCTGACCGCTGACGCCGGTGCGTTGGTGACTGTGCTTGACGATATTACAGCCAATGTCTGGCTCGTGCCCTACGGCGAATGGGCTAATGGCCGCCAACTGACTTCGAGCAAGACTAATGGACTTTCTTCCATCGCTTTCCTGCATGATGGGCGAATCATCTATGACTCACGCGCCGGTGGTAATCCCGATCTGTGGATTATGGATAGCGAGGGAGGGAACCAGAAACAAATTACCGATGACACCAACGCCGAACGTTCTGCTCGAGCAACGCCCGACGGTCGCTATATTGTTTTTGATTCCTGGCGTTCTGGAACAATCCAACTGTGGAGAATGAATGTTGATGGCAGTAACGCGAGGCTCTTGACTGCAACTTATGGATTTAATTCATCAGTATCTCCTGACGGTAAGTGGGTGGTGTTTGGAACATTTACCGTCGGTGGGTTCAGCATCTGGAAAGTTTCAATCGATGGCGGCGATCCGGTGCAGGTCACATACAAGTACTCGCTTAATGCCGCCATTTCGCCGGATGGCAAACTAATCGCCTGCTCTTATCAGGATGAGCACACGATTGAAAAGATCGCGCTCGTTCCATTTGAAGGCGGTGAGCCGTCAAAACTCTTTGACTTACCACCCGGCGTCCAAACAGCTAACCTTCGGTGGCTTCCCGACGGCCGCGGCTTAACTTATATCGTCAATCGCGGCGGTATCTCGAATATCTGGATTCAACCGCTGGATGGCAGTCCGGCGAAGCAATTAACCGACTTCAAATCGGATCGAATTTTCAAGTTCGATTGGTCGCCTGACAGCAAATGGCTCGCACTCTCGCGTGGACCAGAGCAGCGTGACGTTGTCTTGATGAGTGATTTGAAATGAGCGCGATGATCGCCCTCGGCACAAAACTCGGCCGTTATGAAATCCGCTCGAAGATTGGCGCGGGCGGAATGGGCTGGATGGTTGAAGATTTAAGATGAAACGCTGCCCCCAATGTAATCGCGTTGAGACGGACAACGCGCTAGTGTTCTGTCGCGTCGACGGCGCGGCTTTAGTTAGTGATTCAGGTTCGGTTAGCAGTGAAGTTGGTACGGCGAAGTCTGGCAGTCCACCGATAGCGAGTGAAGTAGAAACAAGCATTCTGCCTCAGCATTCCACGCAAGCAGATGTGGGCCGCGCCACTGGGGCGACGACTGTGCTCGATCGTCAACAGACGATTGCCGGAAGAC
>QHXG01000247.1 GCA_003222845.1 Acidobacteriota bacterium
CGCCAGATTGAAGGCATAACGCACGACCCGCTCAGTCGCGCGGCGCGTGATACGGATTGGCGTGACTTGCCCATCCGCGATCGAATTGGTTTCGCCTGTGTACGCATCCTCGGTGTTCTCGCGTATCACGATGTAATCGACTTTGCTTGGGTTCCACACCTGGAACAATTCTCCATGAATCTTATGCTTAACGCCCGGATACAATTTCACCGGACGGACATTGGCGTACAGATCGAGCTTCTGTCTATTGAGAATTACCTGAGCGAATCCTGCCAATTGTGGCTCAGGATAGGGCTTGCCCGGTTTCGTGAAGACTGGTTTTCCGTCAACTTCGTGTCCAACCGCGCCAAGCAAGATCGCGTCGGCGGCCTCGCACTTTTCAAAAGAACCTTCGGGCCATTCCGTCTCGTGCTCGACGTAGTAATGGCCGCCGCAGGGAATCTCTTCGACCTGGAAATCGATTTGAAAAAGATCGCCGGCGGCGCGCAAGACTCTGAGAGCGGCGGACAAAACTTCCGGCCCGATCCCATCACCGGGCAGTGCTGCGATGTAATAGGATTGCTTTGGCGCCATCGTTTCTGTTCGAGGAAGATTGACTATAAGTGACTGGGAGAAGAATCGACAAGAAGGCTTTGGGGCGTGTTGGTAGTTTCGGGTACGGCGTTCAGAGTACCGACTTTAGTCGGGTTTTAGACAAGAGCAAAAGCCCAACTGAAGTTGGTACTCTAACACCGTGAAATCACGACACTCGGCTGTTTTTTGTTATTGTGTGGTAGCAAGAACATAATAGCCCTTTGTCAGACACAGACATGCTCGCTGCTGAAATCATCGCCATCGGCTCGGAACTGCTGGCTCCCGATCGCACCGACACGAACAGTCTCTGGCTCACCGAAAAACTGAATCGCATTGGCATCGACGTTAAGCTCAAGACGATCGTCGGCGACGACGACGCGCGCCTGGAAGAGTTGATCAAGGACGCGGTAAAGCGTTCACGCGTAGTCATTACTACCGGTGGCCTGGGACCAACTGAAGACGACATCACCCGCAAGGTTGTAGCGCGGGCTTTGGGACTAAGGTTGTTGCTCGACGAAAAGGTGCTCAACGAAATTCGCGCGCGGTTCCAGAGTTTTGGGATGACGATGCCCGAAAGGAATTCACGACAGGCGATGGTGATCGACGGCGCTGAAATCTTGCCGAACCCGAACGGCACTGCGCCCGGGCTCTATCTCGAACATGAAGGCTGTTCTATCGCGCTGTTTCCCGGGCCACCGCGTGAAATGAATCCGATGTTCGAAAATCACGTTCAGTCGCGCCTGGAAAAGCTGGCGGGCGATCTGCGCTTTGCGCGGCGCGTGTTGCGCGTTGCGGGCATGGGTGAATCGGCAGTTGATGAAAAGATTGCGCCCATCTACACGCGTTACGAGAATCCTCAGACGACGATTCTTTTCAACAGCAGCGAGATCGAAATCCATCTGCGCGCGCATGGACGCACGGAAGCTGATGCTGAAGCTTTGCTGGACGATCTGTCTCTAAAGATCGAAGAGGCGTTAGGCAATTCGGTATTTTCATTTCGCGGCGAGACCATGGAAGAAGTGGTGGGACGGCGTCTCTCTATTACCGGCTTCACCGTTGCAGTGGCCGAGAGTTGCACCGGCGGCTTGATCGCTCAGCGGTTAACGAACGTGCCCGGCTCGTCAAAATATTTCACCGAGGGAGTCGTGACTTATTCAAACGAATCAAAGACGCGCCTGCTGGGCGTGGACAAAGAATTGATTCGCGAATTCGGCGCTGTCAGCCAACAAGTTGCGCGTGACATGGCCCGCGGCGTTCGTCATCGCGCGCACACAGACTTCGGCCTCGCGGTTACGGGAATCGCCGGCCCCGACGGCGGCACGGAAGATAAACCCGTCGGCTTGGTTTACATCGCCCTCGCCGACGACGCTCACACCGAACATAAGCGTCTGATGCTCCCCGGCGATCGCGAACTGATTCGCTGGCGCGCATCACAGGCGGCGCTGGATATGTTGAGAAGAAGATTGATTTGAAAGAAACGCAAGAGATGTTCAGTAGCGCGACGTGATGGACAGAATGACCTCACGGGTATCTTCGCTGAATTCTGCAAACTCTTCTTCGGTGAATAAGCCAAGCGAGTAGATGTTCGCCAACTTGAAGAGCGCAGTCGAGCGTCTGTGATCGTCGAAGGCATCGCCTAAGACGCGATTCTGCTCCTTGAGATAGCGGTACAAATTGAGATAGCGTTCGTGACTTGTTTGCGGCGATTCCTTCCCGATCCTTACTGCCTCGTCCAGAACGCTCTGACAAAACCGATCCAGAAGAACCCGGTTCAATCTCCGTAGTGTTTTCCAATCTCTTTCCGGTATCTCACGCGTCATGAATGGCTGCTCATCTGGCTATCAGCGGAATTAGTTCTGGGTGCTCGATCGATTCTAGCGAGGCCTGCGCCTCCTACAAAGGCCTAAACGCTTCGCTCGACTCTTTAACCGCAACGCGGTTGCGCCCTTCAGCCCAGCGGGGGCCGCTTCGGCTACCCTGGGATTGCGGATCAAAATTCATTCAACCGCGCAGCGGTTGCGTCATTTCCTCAACGAATCAAAGACAGCCGCAACCGCCTTGCGGTTGGGAATCCACAAAACTCGTACCCAGGGTAGCCGAAACGGCCAACCCTGGGCTGAAGGGCGCAACCGCGTTGCGGTTCGCCGAAAAGGTCGACTCGTCTCGAACTTGACTCAAATGCATTCAATTCTTGACCTACAAGGATCAAGGAATCGTAGGAAGGTTTCGTGGACTACACCGGTCCTATCTGTCCTCCACCCATAGCGCCCGCGGGCACCGCGCCCGCAACCATGGCCTGAGCGCCGCCGTCTTCGCCGCGGCGTGTGCGGAGCAGGGCTGGATCAATGTTCTTCAATTCATAAAGAGTCTTGTACAATCCTTCGCGTTGTAGCAATTCTTCGTGAGTGCCTTCATCAACCGCACGGCCGTCACTCAAGACAATGATTCGATCCGCAACTCCGGCCACAAAGTTCAAGTCGTGGCTGATCACGACGCAAGTGCGCGGATTCTCTTCGCTTTGCGCGTACTCTCGAATGACGGTGAGCAGACGGTTGCGCTGATCGGCGTCGAGGTTTTCTGTCGGTTCATCGAGAAGCAGCACTTCGGGTTTGCGAATCAGACAGCGGGCTAAAGCAATCAGCCGCTTTTGGCCGCCAGATGGTACTTGCACGTCAACGGTAGTGTCGTAACCTTTCGGCATGCGGCCGGGATCGACGATCACGTCGTGAATGTGCGCGAGCTTACAGGCTTCGATCACCTCTTCGTCGGTGGCGTTCTCTTTACCCAGACGGACGTTTTCTCGAATCGTATCCTTGAGGAAGAATGGGAACTGCGAAAGCTTCGACACTTGATTGCGCAGAGAGTCGAGTGTTACGTCGGACGTGTCGTTACCGTCGATTACGACTTGGCCCGAATCGGGATCGAGAAAGCGCAGCAGTAGGTTCATGATCGTCGACTTGCCGCATCCGATTGGGCCCACGAGAGCCACGGTTTCGCCTTCCTTAATCTCGAACGAAATCCCGTTGAGTATTTTCTGCATCGGCGAATAACCAAAACTCACGTGGTCGAATCTGACGTTGCCGTGAACTTCCGGTAGTTCGCGGGCATTGGGTTTCTCGACTACGGTCGGTCTTTCGTCGAGCAGTTCGTAAGTAGCTATTATGCCGGGCAGCATGGATTGATAGGCGGTGTACGACGAGATAATTCCCTGTATCGGCGTGAAGGTGTTGGGCACAAGACCCCAGAACGCAATCACCCCGCCCAGCTCAAGACCAAACTTGGGACCGAAGGCAATGCCCAGCCCCAGCACGAGGGCTGAGGTAACGGCAATGTAAACTTCAGAATTGGTATTGCTGATCTGCATCCAGATAAATACCCTCGCCGTGGTTCGCGCCGCGCTTCTTACAGCGGTGCTGAATCGTTTACTGCGTTTCGGCTGGGCGTTAAAGACCTGGATGTCCGCCATCCCGCTGATCGATTCATTCAGTTCACCGCTTAGGTCGCGCGACGTGATCATGGATTCGTTCGCAGCCTGTTCGAGTTTCTTCAAGGTAAAACGAAACAGGAAAAAAGCGACCGGCGCCAGCGCGAACGAGAGCAAAGTCATCTGCCAACTCAATCCGAACATGTAAGCGAGGGCAATTAGAAGAGCGATCGCCTGAACCAATGGCGGCAGCAAGACTTGGGTAAGCATGCGCTGAACATTCTGTGTTTCATGCAGGACGCGTTGCATCAGCGCACCGGTTTTCCCGCCGGTGAAGAAGTCGAGCGACAGAGTTTGCAGATGATCGTAGACGCGCTCCTGCACTTCCGCGTGCAGGTTTTGCTCGAAGATTGCCATCATCCACGTATTAATCAGACGCAGCAAAACGACACCGATCGTCGCCGCAACCCAAATGATGAAGATCGTCGTAAAGCTCAGAGGCGTCGCCAGCCAAGCCCCGATGCCGGTGGCGCCTGGCTCGGCTTTTCCAAATAGGGATCCGGATAGCGACCAAACGTTCGCCAAGCTAGCGCCCCGCGCCGCTTCACCGAGAATCTGAACTATGGGACCGAATGCCGCGGCGACGACGAAAGGCGCAAGATTCATAGCCAGGGTCAGCAGCAGCGTGGCCGTCACGATCAACTTATGCTTGCCAAGCAGCTTGAATGAGCGCCGAACGTAGGGCCAGCCCTTTACCTTCGGTGGCTCGATCATCATCATGCCGCCAGGGTAAGGCTTCGCGGACTCAGCCCCTTCGGGGACGGGACCGGCGCCCTGGAAAGTCGGCGCAGGGCCGTCAGTCATCGGATTCATATCTTGATTAGGAGAATCGGACATCATTGCCTCCTCTGGATTATCGATTTAAGACTGCCGAAGGTGAACGCGCGAAAGACTCTGCAGCGCGAGAAGCAATTCAGCCTGCGCAGCAAGCGATAGCATAAAGCCTGGGGTGGCGCGCAGCGGAACCCCAGGGCGAACGCAGGAACAATGACCAGCCCGCGAAAGCGGGCGACAGAGCGATCATTTTCGGCAGCTGGTTCTTGAAACACATAAATTAGGAGATTAACTTGCCCGCTGTCGCCCGCTTTCGCGGGCTTGGAATTCCTGTTTGACCCTCTCCTGGGGCTCATGCCCCAGGCTTTACGCTGTCACCTGCTCCGCAGGCTGGTCGCGCCTTAATTCAGCGGACTTTAGAAACAACACGCTAGCGGAGCCACTACCCAGATGCGAGACATGATACTTTTTGTGTTTAGGAATGTAAAAGTATTCGAGCGAGGCGGCTCGTCATGAAGTCAGCCAATTGCCGTCGGGAGTTCGCAACGTCCAGGCAAAAAAAGCACCTGCCGCCGCCCTCCGGCGATCAGCAGGTGCTGGTTACTTTCCTTGAACCGCTTGATGCGGAAACTTAGGGCTCGCACCAACGCGGTTAGCTATCTCGTTAGTAAAGCGGCGGGCAGGGCCAGCTACACGGCTGATCCTTGTACCACCATTCTCCACCCATGCGGAAATAGCAGCGACACCAGCCGCCGTAGGCCTGAACATCGCCTTCGGGACTTGCCGCTGAAAGTTCCCTCGCATTTTCCGCGCCGGCGACGGTCTCGCCCGACTGGGCCAGCTTCGATTCCTCTATCTGGACCTCTTTGTAATTCTGAAGGTCACCATCGGGAATATTGAAAATCTTCGGCGATTGGCCTTTCTCCGCCATTGTTGTAACAAGAGCCATGGTTTGTTTTTTCTCCTTTCAAACGGTTAACAGTCAAGACCCGGTCCTAGAGAAGCGCGGTGCGGTAGATTCTTCGTCTCCTACTTTGATTCACTATCCGGGCAGCATCTGTGTTCATAGACGCAAGGGTCGACATTTTTTGCACAAGCCATCCGAGAAACTTCGCGGCGATTGATGAAATTCCTTAAGAGTCCTGACAGAAATCCCGATCAAGCGCACGATGAAATGAAGCGCAATCCATCGTCACTTTTCAGCAACCACCGGAATGGATGATGAAGTCGAGCGGGGGCAACTCTATCACCAGTTGTGCAGCTTGACAAGAGAGGATCGAAGACCGGTATTCGCGAGTTCAAAGAAAATACGCACCTGCCGCGCATTGGCGATCGGCAGGTGCTTGCGGACTTCGTGGGCCGGTTTATGCCCAAATCTCTTCGGGTGGCATCAACACGGCCAATAAGCGCGTTAGTAAAGCGGCGGACAAGGCCACCGGCACGGCTGATCCTTGTACCACCATCGTCCAGCCATGCGGAAATAGCAGCGGCACCAGCCGCCGTAGGCCTGCACGTCGCCTTCGGGACTCGCCGCTTCCAGCTCGGTTGCAT
This sequence comes from Acidobacteriota bacterium, assembly GCA_003222845.1. GTDB lineage: Bacteria > Acidobacteriota > Blastocatellia > Pyrinomonadales > Pyrinomonadaceae > UBA11740. Next base: position 6,383 of record QHXG01000247.1, read on the forward strand.
CCTCGGCGCCGGCGACGGTCTCGCCAGGTTGGGCCAGTTTCGATTCTTCTATTTGGACCTCACTGTAATTCTTAAGGTCGCTGTCAGGAATACTGAAAATCTTTGGCGATTGGCCTTTCTCCGCGATTGTTGTCAGAAGAGCCATGGTTGGTTGTTTCTCCTTTCAAATGGTTAAGCATAAGCCCGGTTGTCTAGACGCTAACCTCAACGCTTTTTGCGCTAACACTCTCGAGCAAGCATCAAAATTGGTGATCGAAGTCGAGCCCGCAAACTGTATCACCGGTTAGGTGGGCTGACAAGAGAGGAAATTGGCCCGATCTCAACGTTTCTCAAACGGATTCGCTTAGACAGCTTTCGACAATTTGCCGAACGCGTTCCTCGTCGCCATCGTAGAAATGACGCACGACTCCGCCACGATCGATAATCGCCATAGTCGGCACGCCGGCAGCGCCATAGAGATCCTGCGTTCGCTCGTCTTCCGACACGCCAACACGAAAGGTCAGCGCATGATCGCTTACCATCTTGCGCATCAGGATCAACTCATCGGCCTGCGCTTCGGGTGTGCCGCGATAGGCGAGATAATGGCGCGTGAGCGCAATGACGTTCAGACCGCGCGCACCGTACTCCTCATCAAGCTGCTTGAGCTTAGGAAACATCTGTTCGCATGGTTTGCACCAGGTCGCCCAGAACTCAAGTAAGACGACTTGCCCGCGCAGAGTCGCGAGGGTGGCTGGCGCGCCGCTCATCCATTCTTTCACTTCGATTTCGGGCGCGGGCTGCCCGAGCAACTTCAGCCGCGTTCGATAATCCCTTAACTCCACGAACACGCGATTGGCGTACTGTTTCTGCTCGGTCGTGCCTGTGGACTTGATTGCTTTCAATCTCTCGCTGGCGAAAGAAACCTCCGCATCCAACATCAGCACAGCTTTGTCGACGGCGCCAGAGGTCAGGTAATACTGTGGCAGCATCATCGCGAGCACGAAGCGCGTCTTCGCGCCGCTCTCATCAGGTTTCTCCCGCGCTTCGTCCAGCGCGGACTCGAGGGTCGACATCGCATGATCCATTTTGCCCTCTTGCTGAAACCGAAAAGCCTGGTTGAGAATTGACTCGAGCTGGGACGGCAACTGTCCGGGCGCTGAAGGTTCGGTGGCTGCGGGTGTGGCTGAACTCATATGTTGATTCCAAATTCTATAGTGCGCGCACCAAAACGAATCGACATGCTACAGTCATCGAACGCGTCAGTCAAAACGACTCTAGGCGTTTGTCTGCCACTTTCGCGAAGGTACACCTGTTGAGGCACGCACGAGATGTGTCGATCAATTGAGGCCAGGAGATATCTGCGCTGGAAACTTTGCCACTTGGTCGTTGCACAAATCCATCTCAACGGTATAATGCGTCTTCGCAATTTCAGGTTGATCCGGTTGAATAGATCATTGGATAGCGTGGACGAAGAATTCTTCGGCTTGAGCGCGGCGGCAAGCCTGATTCCTAACAAAGTAAGGATTCGTCATGTCCGATAACAAGAATACCGAACTGAATCAAGGCGCAGCTGGTGAAGAGACCTACTCGGCGGCGATGCGCGAAGCGATTAGCGCGATTGACGTTTCGCATTCGTTGTCTCAGCCGCTCAAGCGGGCCGTCGATGATCTTCTTGGCGTGGCCGCCCAGTCTGTCGGCTCGGCGGACGCGTCGGTGCTGATACGGGATGGCAATGAAGGTGGACTGAAGTTCCTCGTAGCGGTAAGTGAATTAGAGGAAGAGCTGTTAAAGATTCGCATACCTCCGGGGAAGGGAATTGCGGGTCTGGTTTTTTCCAGCGGACAGCCAATGGCCGTGAATGATGTCAGCGAAGAAGGATCGTTTTGGTCCGAAGCGGACAAGAAGACCGGGTTCAAGACGGTCACGCTGCTGGCAACTCCTTTACGGACGCGAAACGAGACCATCGGAGTGCTGGAATTTGTAAATCGTCCTGGTGAGCCTCCGTATCCGCCTTTCACGCCGGAAGAAATGGATCGCGCGGCGCGGTTTGCGGACCTGATTGCGCGCCTGGTTGATGCGTACGAGCTGGGAGTGCTGATCGAATCTGTCTTCGATCGGGCGGTTAAGACGTCCTCCAGTTCCAGCGAAATGAGAAGTGATTTGCGCGAATGGTTGAAGAGCGTCGACGCCCCGCGGGAACATCGCGAGTTGTTGATGCTGACGATCTGTCTGACTGAAATTGTGTCGCGCGGCGAGGCCGAACGTGAAATGTGTCGCGACTTGTTGGAAACGATCTCGCGCTTTACTGAAAGACGGTCCGCTTCGAGTTCGAGCTATTTCAACTTCTGATTCAATTAGATTTCAGTTCTAATAAGGAGACTTGACAGATGGCGCCGTCTGACGCTGCCCTTGATGTTACTGACCTACATGATGACCTGTGGGCTGGCATCTTGCCGGATGTACTTTGGAAGGGGCGCACCGGACGCGGGGTGCGCGTCGCCGTAGTAGATAGCGGCATCGATACTGAGCATCCCGCGCTGAAAGGCAAGGTCAAGGAATCCGTCGAAGCTGTGCCCGAGGGCGGTCAGATTTTATTCAAGCCTTCGACCTCGGGCGATCAGGCGGGACATGGCACTGCCTGCGCCGGCATCATTACGAGCATTGCGCCTGAGGTTGAACTCTATAGTGTTAAGGTTCTCGGACCGAACGCTTCCGGCTCAGGCGAGATGTTTCTGATGGGAGTCGACCATGCCATCAAGCAGAAGATGCAGGTTGTAAACCTGTCCCTCGGAACGACGAAACGAGATTTTTGGGGACCGCTGCACGAGTTGTTGGATCGCGCTTATCGCGAGCGCGTCATCCTGGTAGCGGCGGCTAACAATCTTCCGCAGGCGAGTTCGCCATCTATTTTCTCTTCCTCGTTAATATCAGTTGTAAAACGGTCGGGAGGGGAACCTTTTAATTTCGGTTATCAATACGGAGAAGTGATTGAGCTGGTCGCGCCAGGAGTGCAAGTGGAGACGACCTGGCCTGGCGGGGGTTATCGTCAATTGACCGGCAACAGTTTCGCCTGTCCTTATATTACCGGGATCGTCGCCCTGATGCTGGAAGCGCGCCCGGATCTGACTCCATTTCAGATCAAGACCATCCTCTACGCAATCGCCAAGCGGAACGAAATGGCGGCAACTGAAAAAGTTGTTTAGCTTGCAGACTTCTTCGCCCCGCTGGTCGCGGAATGGGGGGACAATTCCGCAATCTAGACGAACCAGAAATTGTCATCGCCCGCATTAGCACTCTCAAAAGTTTTCTGCTAGAATTTATTTTC
>QHXG01000248.1 GCA_003222845.1 Acidobacteriota bacterium
ATGAAAAGATCGGATTAGGATTCCAATGCGTCAATTGTTTTGGCGCGCTGCCATCAAGGGGTTGAACCCAGATATTCCCGACGCCTTGCTGTCTGGCGGCATAGGCCAGTCCGCTTCCCTCCGGGGTCCATCGAAGCCGGCCGTGGTACGCCGGCTGGTCGCTAATGAACTTTGGCTCGCTGCCGGCGATGGCGAAGATCGCGATCTTGCTTTTGATGTCCGGCGCCGGTCGATATCCACCCGCGAGCACTTTACCGTCAGGCGAGACGTTGGGATCAAAGATAGCCTTGTCTATCAAGAGTGCCGGCTCGCCGCCGTCGATGCCGACGCGGAATAACTTCGGCGGACTCGATGATCTAAAAATCACCGCCTGACCATCCGAAGTGAAGGTTGGTTGCCTGTCACCGGCGCCGTGCGTCAGCTCCAGCGGGTGCTTGCCGTCAATATCGATCCGCCACAGGTGCTCATGATCATTGCGATTCGAGAGAAACACGATGTATCGGCCATCGGGCGAGACAGTAGGCTGTTCGTTGAAACCGGCATGGGCGGTAAGTTGTTTGGGCGCGCCGCGTTTAAGATCGATAATCCACAAGTTCTGTTCGCCGGCGATCTGCGAGGTGTAGATTACTTTTCCATCCGGCGTCCACGAGAGACCGTTCAATCCGTCGTAGCTGGTCGCGGTTAATTGCTTGGGATGATCGAGGTCGCCGGCCGGCGCCAACCAGATGTTCGCTTTTTTTTCGGATTGAATCGTCACCAGGGTCCTGGCGTCGGCGGTCACGCTCAGGTCGCGATAGTCGGTCAAATCGTTCGTTATCCTGCGGGCGCGGCCTTTCGGATAAGGAACGAACCAGATTTGTTGCTCGGCACTGATTTCCGTTTCAATCACTGTGGCCAGGATCGCGCGGCCATCCGGCGCCCATTCGATTCGGCCAATCGCGGGCCAATGATTCGCCGTCAGCGGTTGACTCGATCCATCCTTTGTCAGAAAGCCATAGATCGTTTGATCCCATTGGGTCGAGTTCGCGCTTACCGGACACGCGATAACATTTCCATCGGGAGACCATGATGGCGGCAGCACGCCATTCGGTCCAATTCGCACCGCGTCCTTTGCGTGCGTAGTGGCTAGCGTTCGTTCGCCTGAGCCATTGACGTTAGCGATCACAATCGAAGCCGCGCCGGGGCTAAAGCGGATGAAGGCCATTTGCTTGTTATCCGGCGACAACGTCACCGGCGAATCTACATCTTCCAGCAACTTGTCGGGCGCTCCGCCCAGATTCGGAACCTGATAGAGCGTGCCGAGATGATTCTGGGCCTGGCTGACATAAAAGATATAGTTGCTGTCGTGTGAAAAAGTTAAGCCGTAGATATCCGTCACCTGCGGCGCGACAATCTGCAATTCTTTCCCGGTAACCAATTGCCTAAGCCAAATGCTCTGCTGTCCCGAGTCGTTCAACACGTAGCCGACGTATTTTCCGTCAGGAGAGATAGCCGCCTTGACCGCCTTTCCGGTGGTCGTGAACTTTGTTAGTTTGACACTCTCAAAAGGACTGGAACTCCGCAGCCAAAAGATCGCAGCGACGATCACAACCAACGCGCCGAACAATGCGAGGCTCGTCCAGAGCCACCGCTGAGAGTTGGACGAAGCGCTAGCGGCGGGTAATTGAAGAGCGATCTGCGGCGCCTTCACGTCGATGACTCTTTGATTGTTGTTCGCAACGTGACCGCCCACCTCCTGTGGGTGCTCGAATTCCTCTTCATAGCTCAGGCGCGTGCTGGTTTTCTCTTTGATAATTATTAGATCAGAAGCACTATCCGCCGACTCTTTGACCTCGGCTACAAAACGGTACCCGCGACGCGGAACAGTCTTGATGTAGTCAGCATTCCCCAGCGCTTTGCGCAGCGTGTAAATGTTTTGCGTTAGATTGGCCTCTTCGACAAAGCTGTCCGGCCAGAGTGACTTCATCAAATCGTCCTTCTCAAGCACGTCGCCACGGTTCTCGATCAGCAGCAACAAGGTATCGACCGCCTTCGCTTTCAATGGCACAACCTCGCCATCGCGCATTAGTTGACGGTTGACCGTGTCAATGCGGAAAGGGCCAAACTCGAAAACTTGCCTGTTTTCCTTGCTCATCGGCCGTTTAGAAATGGTTGAGAAACAATTGAGCGTCCGGTTGAAGACTTTTAGATTGCCGGTCGGCGACTATTCGCGCCCGTTCGAAGCGGCATTCTAAAACAGAGCTTGCGAACTAACAACAAATCTTGACCAAAGGAGAAGGACGAATGAAAACCAGGACAATCAGTTTGACCGCAATCTTCGCGTTGTCGGCAGCCGCTATGGTTATGCCGGCCCCGATGACCGCGGATGCGCAGACACAAAACCAAACGAGCAAGTTTCAGATCACCGAGTCGTTTACCTTTCCCAACGAGTGCACCAACGAAGTGATGGACGTGGCCGATACGACTACCGTGACCTGCCACGATCAGCAGAGAGCGGACGGTACCTTCAGCGAGAAATGCGAGATTCGCCAGGACGTAACCGCCACGGGCGAAACCACCGGCATCAACTGGCACGGCACGGCCACCTTTAAGGATGAATTCGTGGCCTCCGATCCTTGCAATTTCAGCTTCAGCAACCGCGGCACAGTGCACCTGATCAGTCAGGGCTCGGCCGTGAACACAATCATTACGTTCGACGATTTTGTGAGGAAGGACAACTGTGTGTTGACCGCGAATCAGCATCTCGTGTCCTTCGATTGCCGCGGTGCGGGCAAGCCATAGGTTTTCCACTGCTTGATCGATGCGGCTTCGAAACGACGGCTTGGACGCCAGAGTTTTCAACGTGCGGGCATGAGAAAGAAGGCGACGATCACGATCGAAACAGAGCGCCTGTTGATTCTCAGGCGCTCAGGCCGCGTGGTTGACCGCTGGTGCGCCGGGTGCCGTGCCGAAGTCAAGGTGGTAGGCGTAGAAGAGGCTGCCGCGATTGCGGGGCTGAGCCAGCGGAAGCTCTTTCGTTTGGCCGAAGCAGGAGAGATTCACTTCATCGAAACACCTCAGGGACAGGCGTTGTTTTGCCTCAACTCGTTATCGGGGAACCGACGCCTACTCACTGAAGGATTAGCTTGAACACATAGTCATGCATCACTCGACACAAAATAGAAAGGAACTGCTATGAGAAAACTTTGTCTCCTAACACTATTCATCCTGGCGTCGGCTTCGGTCGGGCTGGCGCAAGGCTCGGACGACTACCACAAATGGGACGTCTACGGCGGTTACTCGCTGGGCCGCTTCAAGACCAACGTAAACGGCGCGAGTTTCACTTCCAGCAGCGGCACGGAGACCTTTTCAAATCTTTGCAGCAGTGCGACTGCCGATATGATCGGCGCCAATTTCCAAAAGTTCTTCTGCACCCGCCGGAACTTCAACGGCTTTGACGCTGCAGTCGCCTACAACGTGAGCAAGTACGTCGGCATCAAGGCCGACCTCACCGGACATTTCAAGTCGCAGACTTTTGTCGACAAGTTCACGCCGCCCGGCGTCACCCAAACTATTCCGAACCGCGAGCGGCTCTGGAATTTTTTGGGCGGCGTGCAAGTCAAGGACAACCGCCGCGACGCGCGGGTCAAACCTTTCGGCCACGCGCTCGCAGGGTTTGCGCGTTACACGAACCGGCAACAGCAGACCCTCGATCTATTTCCGCAATTCAATTTCACGATCGAAGATCGCATCACGAGCTTCGCGATGAAGGTGGGTGGTGGGTTAGACGTTCGCGCCGGCAAACGAATTGACATTCGGCTTATCGAGGTCGATTACAACCCGGTGTTTGCGGGAGACCGAACTGCGAAGAGCATCGCCGGGCCATTCAATCCCGTCAAGTTCACCGGCAGGACCGCACACAATTTCACAGTCGGCGTGGGGATAGTTATTCACTAGGGACGAGTCAGAACCGTCTGCGGTAGCGGGCGGTTCTGACTCGTTCGCCGCATCACGCACTCTTAGGGAGTGACTCCCACACGTCGCATGAACTCCTGAAAGCGTGGGTCGGCTCGCAGATCGTTCAGCCGCGGATCAAAGCGCAGCATTGGCCCCGCCAAAGACCTTTCATCGAAAGCCTTTTGAAGATACTTGAGGGTTTCATCCTTTTCGCCAAGCCCGGCATAAATCACAGCCTTCTCGTAAGGCGAAACATAAGAAAGTCTTGATCGCTGATCGAGTTTCCTAATTGCGTTTCTTGCTTCGTCTTTTCTTCCCAACGCCGCGTAGATGTGCCCGAGTGCTCCCACTCCGTAGTTGCCGACGGACAGATTGATCGCTTTTTGAAATTCCTCAATGGCCTGTTGGCTGCGTCCCTGTTGCTCGTAGACGCGCCCGAGCGCCTCGTGCGCCGCAGGAAAGGCAGGGTTGGCTTTCAGCTTCCCGTTGAGGACGTCGACGGCGCGATCATATTGGCGCGTGAGATAAAAATACTGGGCCATGCCGATGTCGGCCAAGAAAGGCAGGAACTCTTCAAACTTCCTGTATTCCACTTCCGCTTCAGGCACACGATTGAGCGTCATCAAATAGGCTGCGTACCAGGCATGCACGAGCGTGGGCTGAAGCTCACGGGCCCGCGCGTATTCATGTTCGGCCCTGGGGAAATCCCAATCATACTGAAAGGCAATTCTGCCCAGCATTGAATGAGCATAAGGAACGGTCTCATCAAGTTCCAGGGCCTTCATGACCGCGGCCCGGCTTTTGGGAACGAATTCCGCAGGCCCGATGCCGAAGCGCCCGAGCCTCATATAAGAATCACTTAGTCCGGCGTAGGCCATCGCATATTCCGGATCCAGATCAATAGCTTGTCGAAAGTAGTCAATGCTTTTGTTGAGATCCTCCTTCGTCGCCTTGGCCATGAAGAAATGCCCTTTGAGAAATGCCTCGTACGCTTGCTGGTTCTCTGTGTAATGTCTGCGGAACCGTTGAATCTCCTCGCTCTGAACTGTGACCATCAAGTTACTCAACACTCTCGCACACAACGAGTCCTCCAGTTGAAAGATATCGTTCAACTTCTCGTCGTAATTTTCGGCGAGTAACTGCGCTCCGTCCCGAACCCGGATTAAGTGTGCGGTTACTTGCTGCTTTGATTTATCGATCTCTCCGTGCAGGATATAGTCGACTTTCAACAAGCTTCCTATGGCCGTTGGGTTCTGACTCGAATTTGCGTAGTGAAGGACGGTCGCCATGGGACGAATCGATAGTCGCTTGATCGTGGCAAGCCTGGCAGTTAAGGCATCGGCAATCTCGACGCCGAGATATTCGTCACCTTCGCTCGAGCCCGAAGACTTGAAGGGCAACACTGCAACTGAGGTCATCGCGGGGTTGGCCGAAGCGACCGCGGTTTTGTGACCGCGCTTCCAAAGCTTAATCCCTGTCAGAATGGAAAGGCCCAGCACGCCGATCAGAGCAAGCGCTAGCCACATGGAATGCGTTGAAAGAGTCTTGCTTGGCCAGGCCGGCATCGCCGGTGAGATTGCCGGCGGCCCAGTCTCAGAATTGGTATCCTCCCGATCTTTTCCAACCTCGGTCGATACTGCTTCACGCGCGTAACTCGATCCGCTATTCCCTAAAGTGACCTCGGCGATAAAGCGGTAACCGCGGGTGTGCACGGTCTCAATGTATCGGGCGGCTTTGGGATCGTCGCCCAGAGTCTTGCGCAGCTTTCCAATCTCGCGCGCCAGAGCATTCTCAGTTACATGCGTTCCGTTCCAGATAGTGTCAAGGATTTCTTCCTTTTCGATTAACCGGCCGCGATTCTCGATTAGGAACAGCAGCAGTTTGAGCGCCTTCGGTTCGAGCTGAATAACGTTGCCGGCCTTGAACGCCTGGAACGTGGCCGGCTCGACTCGCACGTCGTCGAACAAAAACGCTGGGGAATTCCGGGGGGTCATAAAAGCGTCACCAAACAATCAGTCTTCGCTCAAGACATTACTCGCATCTACTTATATGCTCAATCGAGTTAGGAAAAGCTTAGGAGCACTTGTAGGAAAAGACAATCTCTCCCGAATCCGGCTCCCCAATCATCGCATTCAGTCCAAATGGAGAATCTGAATGCTTCATTCGAAGAAACCCTGGGTGTCGTGCTTGTAGCTTTTGGATGTTTTTCGCGGCTTCCGCGTTGGGTTTCCCTGTCCCGAGCCTTCGGTCGACTTAGATAAAAGGAGTTCGTTTTGACGCTAATCCCTCAGTCTTTCCACCGCAACCGGCGTTGCGGATATATGTCCAGGACTGCCAAACAAGTTATGCGTTTAGCAGTGCTGGCGGAAATGTTTCTGGTGCTGGTCAGTCCGGGCTCAATGACCATAGTTTGCGCGCAGCAGGCACAAAACCGTTTGGTGACGCTCCGCGGACGCGTGGTCGACGCACGGTCGGGCGAGCCGGTCGCAAAAGTAAAAATAATGGTCAGTGGCTCGCCGCAGAATACGACTACGAACGAAACCGGGGCTTTCACGCTCACAGACGTACCGCCAGGAGAACTCAGTCTGTATGTGACGACTGTCGGCTACGGCTTAGTCAAGAAGACGATCACCGTGAAAGAGACTGATACTGCTGAGATCCTGATTGCCCTGAACCAGGAGGCCGCGACTTTGACCGAACACGTCACAGTCACGGCGGAACCCTACGCAGTCACCGAGACAAATGCGGCCTCTGAACAAACGCTCAATAAGACTGAACTTCAGGATCTCTCAAAAGTAATAATCAGCGATCCAATCCGCGCCGTGCAAAGTCTTCCGGGCGTTACGGCCAATGATGACCTGCGGGCGGAGTTTGCCGTGCGTGGCGCCGACTACAGGAGAGTTGGAATCTTTCTCGATGGCGTTCTTATAGACAATTTCCTCCACGTCGCATCAGGCAACGCCGATGAGCGAGTCACGTTGGCGGTAATTAATACTGACACGATCAATGAAGTGTCCCTATTGAGCGGAGCATTTCCGGCTAAGTACGGAGATGCGAGGGCGGGAGTACTTCTGCTTGAGACCAGAGACGGCAATCGCCTCAAGCCGGCCTTTCGCTTTTCTACGGGACTACAACTCGGAACTTCGGGTGTAGCGGACGGTCCGCTCCGAAACAAACGGGGGTCATGGCTTTTTGCGGCGCGCTCGAGCCTGCTTGATTATTTGTCGCGCGCCATCGGTAAAATTGGCAACAATAACAATACCGAAACCGGCAGTGTTGATTTCAGCGATGTCGAAGGCAAAGTGATTTTTGACCTGTCCTCGCGGCATCGAATAGGTATCGGCGGCTACTTTAGCGGATTGAAGTTCAATGAAAGCGCACGCCCGAATCAACTGGATCCCAATGCCATATTCAAGGCCCGTTCCCGCAACTCTTTGGTAAATGCGTTCTGGGACTACACACCGAATGCCCGGCTTTTGGTGCAGACGAGGATCTTTGGGACCCGGACCAATTTCAAAAGTACGAACGGAACTAACTTGATTCTCAACGACGAGTCGCGAATTCAATTGGGTGCTCGCAGCGATCTCAATTTTCTCGTGCGACCAACCCACCGAATCGAGAGCGGACTCTACGTGCGTTCCATAAGGGCGAGGCAGATCACTAACTTCTTTGTGCCTCCTCTTCCAGGGACCCGAGTGAACCTGAAAACCTTCGACCGCAGCGCGGCCGAAGAGAGCTACTATCTACAGGACACCTACACGAATCAGCGGCACGGTCTCTCCCTGACAGGTGGCTTGCGTATAGATCACAGTGGATTGACAAGTGAAACGAAGATTTCGCCTCGCATGGCGGCGTCGCTCAGGGTTATGACAAGTTGGACCGTTCGAGCGGGCTTCGGCAGGTATTACCAATTCCCCGACTTCGAAGCGATTTTCGGACAACTTGGCAACCGGAGTTTGCGCGCCGAGCAAGCGACTCATTACAACCTGAGCGTCGAGCGCACCTTCGGAGATCGCTACCGGGCGCTGGTCGAGATGTATAACCGAGAAGATCGCGATGTCATTTTCAATCTCTCTCAGCCGCAACTTCAGTCAAATCCGATCACGTTTACCCAACAGGCGTTCCGCAATTCACTAAGCGGGCATGCGCGTGGGATCGAGTTCACTTTTCAAAGACGAAGCGCTAATCGCTTGTCCGGCTGGGTCACCTACGCTTTTGCGAGAACGCATTTCAAGGAAAGCCCAACCGGTCTGAGCTTCGCCGGCGACTTTGACCAACGTCATACCTTGAGCGCTTACGGCAGCTACAGATTTACCGGCACCTTTAACGTGAGCGGGCAATGGCGTTACGGTAGTGGCTTTCCCATTCCTGG
>QHXG01000003.1:0-28988 GCA_003222845.1 Acidobacteriota bacterium
CCCGTGATCGACGTAAATTACATTGCCGTAACCTCTTTGGCGTCCAGCGATCGTGATTGTGCCGCCGGCAGCTACCATGACTGGCGTGCCGTACGAGGCATCGATATCCTGGCCTTCGTGGTATTCAAAGCCACGGCCTCCAAACGGATTACGGCGTCCGCCCATCCCGCTCTCGAGTTTTCCGCTAACCGGCCAAATTGATGGAGTCATTCCCCGTCTTCGCAGCAAGTCTTCATAGTCGCGCATTTCGCGTTCGAGACGCGCAGTTTTAACCACCAGAGCAGCGAGCGCAGCGGCACTATCAACCGGACGGGCGGGACCGCCCTGGCCGCGTACGGGTTGGGCGTCTTTCTCGACCCCGGATATTTCGGCTAACTTGCGCGAAGTATCTTCAACCGCGTCGACGCGGTTGTTCAGTTTCTGCAACTCCTGCTTCTGCTTGTCGTTTTCAGCGCGGAGTTTCTGGTTTTCGCGTGCAATCCGCAGATGTTCTGCTTGTTGGGTCAGCCCGTAGAAACCATAACTTAGACCAGCCATCACCGCTACGAACACAACTGCGGCAGCTTTGAGCCAGCGTTTGTGAAAGCAGATGCGGCGGATATGGGCTCTGGATCTGGATGTGCGGGCAACAATAAAGGCATAGAAACGGTCGTCTCGGATCATCCTTCTGCTCCTGTCGATCAGTCCACGCGTACTTCGAAAAACGGGGGCCGCATGGCGACCGCGAAAGTAACAGACGCCGACGAAGGCGACTGGAATAAACTAAACTGCGAGGCCTTAAATTAAGAACCCACTAGAGGATCTCAAGAACCCTGCTTGAAGATTAGCGGCGGAAAGCAAACCGAGTTGCGGGTGATAAAGCACTCAACCATGCCATCCTGGATGCCGCTAGAGCGCGAACCCTATCACACCGGAGACAAGAAGGCAATCGGAGAAAACAGAACGAGAAACGGTCGAACCGATAATCCGCCTCGCGGCTGTTTCAAGTGGGACTCCAGGCTGGACATAAACACATCTTTCGCGTAGCGATTGCCGTAGAACATCGGCTCGGAGCGCCTGAGAATGAGAGTGACTGATGCGAGGACCATCTTCATTAATTGTCTGACTTCTTCATGAAACCTTTTGCTGCCGAACCTCACTAACTCATGCAAGACCATTTCATCATATCGCGCTTGATTGAGATTGAATTTATTCGACAGTGAGGATTCATTCTTGCATAGCCGCCGGGGAATTTTCTTAAACTTTTGAGGTTCTCCGACGTTTAGTAGTTATCAAAGAGTGAAAAAGCCTCGCAGCCACTTGCGGTAGCCGCGAGGCGCTGATGACAACGCGAGTTTTCGGTTGCCGGTTGGCGCGCGAAAATGCATCGTCTGTCGTAACGGCATCTTAGCGCACCAGGTGACCGCGCTTCAACTTCGCGACAGTACTAACTGGTTTAGGTATGTCGCCGGTTTGCTCGCAGATGCGTTCGTTTCGCATCACCGGGCGAGGCCGAAGAGTTCAAGGAGGTTCACCGATGCTTCGCTATCGAGCCGTTTTCCTGCTGGTGATTTTTTTATTTGTTGCTCATGTCTCCGCGCAAACTCCTCGTGCGGCTACAGATCACTTCAAGAATGGAAACAAGAAACTTGAAAGTGGCGATTTAACCGGCGCAATTGAAGAGCTTTCGTGGGCCATCGAGATCAGCTCGCGCCTGGACGTAAATCGAGGAACGACCCATAAAGCTCTCGCGAACGGGTTCGCCGACATAGCGGGCGATGCTTCCGACATTACCGTAATCGATCCCTTTACCGCTCACGCGTACACTAGCCGAGGTCTGGCTCGTTATCGGCTAGGAGATGTCGACGGCGCCATCATGGATTGGGATCGGGCGATCACCATCAACCCTGGTCTCGCTGCGGCTTACCTGGATCGTGGCTGTGCGCGCTACACCAAGGGTAACAAGGCAGGAGCGCTGGCCGACTGGGATCGCGCTCTCTCAATCAACCCACGCCTGGCCGAGGCTTACTCGAATCGCGACGCCATACGCCGAGAGCAAGGTGAGACCGAGAAGGCTCTGACCGATTTGAACAGGGCGATCGCCCTCGACGCTCGCGATGCGAGTACTTACTGCCATCGAGGCTTCGTTTGGATCGACAAGCGCGAGTGGCAACGCGCGATTTCGGACTTCGACAACGCCATCAAGCTCGAGCCGCGAATCGCTTGGGCATATCAGGGACGCGGCATCGAGAACGGATCTCAATGATTTCGAGGCAGCGATGGTTGATTTCAGTCGCGCCCTGGAACTGGATCCCATGCTGTTAAATGCTTATCTGAATCGGGGGCTGGTCCTGCTGCTTCAAGGTAAGGACAGTGAGGCCGACAAAGATTTTGCGCGCGTGCTGACACTCAAGCCGGAAATCAAAACTGAATTGGAGAGACGCATCGAGCTGGCCAAAAACCTCCGCTCAAATAAGTACTAAGGACATTTGACACGCCCCAGTCGGTTCGCGTATAAGAACTTCTGCACAAAGCATGAATCTACGAACTCATCACCACCAAGCGCACCATCACGCTCATCATCATGGGCGGCGAGGCAGCGCTTCAGTGGTTGTGGTCAGCGAGTTCCGGCAACAGTAACTTAAAACACAATCAGCTTTCTTTTGAAGCCCGCTGCCTGAATAAATCCGGCGGCGGGTTTCGCTTTAGAAGCATGATCAAATAGCAAGACATGTCAGAGTCACTTTCAGCCATTCCCAGTGGAGTTCGCTACTACTTCGGGAGCGAAGCGCATTTGAGAAGGGCCATCGAGCAGGCGGCGATGACCATCTTCAAAGCATGGTCTTACGAAGAGATCACGCCGCCAACTGTGGACTATTACTCGCTTTTTGAGAGGGGCATGGGATCGGTTGAAGCGCAAGATGCATTCAGGTTTACCGACACCGACGGTAAACTGCTGGCGCTCAGGCCGGACGTGACCTCCGGCATTGCGCGCGCAGCCGCCACGCTGATGGCTAAACGCGAACGACCTTTGCGGTTTTCTTACGCCGCGCCGGTTTTTCGCCTGCGCGCGGAATCTCACGCCGAGTGGCGGCGAGAATCAACCCAAATCGGATGTGAACTCATAGGCCGCCACGGCTGCGCTGCGGACATGGAAGTATTAGCCATCGCGGTCGAGATTCTTTCTTTCTTAGGGCTCGATGGTAGCTACACAATCACGATAAACGACCTGGAAATATTTAACGGCATTGTCGGAAGCCTTGGCCTCGACGCAACGGCCCAGGAAGAATTGCGTGAGCTGGTTGACACGCACAACGCGAGAGATCTGGAGCTTTTCCTTGCTTCATATACCTCGGCCGAAGAATGCGCGAGCTTCGCCCAACTGGTACAACTGTCAGGCAGAAGTGAGGTATTTGAAAACGCGCGGCGCGTGATTACGAATCAGCGCTCGGCGGCCGCCCTTGGTCGACTGGAAACGCTGTGGACTGTGGTTGATTCAGTTGGCCTGTCGGCGCAATTTGAAGTCGATCTCGGCGACGTCTCGCGCTTGGATTACTACACCGGACTTCTATTCAAGATTTATGTCGCGGGTGTGGGGACGCGCGTTGGCAGCGGCGGGCGATACGATCAATTGACGGCAAATTTCGGAAAGGCGGAACCGGCTGTTGGTTTTGTGCTGGATCTGGATGCACTCGCGGAGGCAATGCGTGCGAATGAATCGATCACCAGACTTGGCGAAGTGGCGGAGCGGACGGCGGCGCTCATAATGGATGAAGATCCAAAGGTGCTGTTTCGCGAAGCGCTTCGAAAACGCGAGCGGGGCGACAAAGTCTTGATCAGTCCGCAGCGGGAGGTGATGCCTTGACAGAGTTGACGATCGCGATCGCGAAAGGCAGGCTGCAGGCCGAAGCGCTCGCTTTGTTGGCCCGCGCCGGCCTGCGACTTGCCGATGAGGCCCATCTCTCTCGCCGGCTGGCGATCGAAGACGAGTCGGGGCGCTATCGTTTCATCTTCATTAAACCCGCTGATGTGCCGGTTTATGTCGAACATGGAATCGCCGATTGCGGCCTTGTAGGCCGCGACGTCTTGCTTGAATCGGAAGCCGATCTGTTGCAGCCGCTAACGCTTGAAATTGGTCGCTGTCGTATCGTGGTTGCTGCGCCAGACACTAATTTAACCGACGGCTTTGGCATGCTCAGAGTTGCCACGAAGTATCCGCGCATTGCGGCTAAACATTTTGGCGAGCATGGTCAGCCCGTTGAGATCATCGAGCTGTCAGGATCGGTGGAACTGGCGCCGGTCTTAGGTCTTGCTGATTGCATTGTCGATCTGGTCGAAACCGGAGCCACGCTGCGCGAGAATGGCTTGCAGATTGTCGAAGTCATCGCCGAATCGTCCGCGCGTTTCGTTGTTAACCGCGCCAGCTATCAATTGAAAGCTAGGTTCGTTTCAAGTCTGCTTGAGGCAGTCAAAGCAGGAATGCAGGAGATGGTGGTCCGACCTCCCTCTCCCATTGGGAGAGAGACGGGGTGAGGGCCTAGCTGTGAGACCCGGACTTATCTCTTTCCTTGTTATCGTGTCCGGTTTGGTGGAGTGGATAAATCGAAACAGGTGCTGGGCGGTCGCTAAGCCCGCACCCCAACCCTCTCCCAAAGGGAGAGGGAGAAGAACTGAAAATGATTGAATTAATTTCGAGAAAAGACACTGAGGGTTTGGCGGCGAAGCTGCGATGGATAGGGCAACGAAACGTCGCGCTTGACACTGCGTTGATGGAGCAAGTCACGGCTATCATTGACGAGGTGCGCGCGCGCGGAGATGCAGCGCTGGTCGAATACACCGAGCGGTTTGATAAATTTTTGCTGCGACCTTCTGAACTCAGAGTAAAGGAAGAGACGCTCCGCGAATTCGCCGGGCGTGCCGATTCTTCCGTGATTGAAGGCCTCCGTGAAGCGATTGCCCGCGTGCGCCGCTTCCACGAAGCTGAGCGCCTGGAGTCCTGGGAGATTGATGGACCTAATGGCGTTCGTCTCGGCCAAAGAATAACCGCGCTTGACCGCGTGGGTGTTTACGTCCCCGGTGGCACGGCTGCCTATCCATCTTCGGTAATAATGAATGTGGTTCCGGCGCAGATCGCCGGTGTTGAGCGCATCGTGATCGCTACTCCGCCGCGTACCCTGAATGAAAATCCGGCAGTAGCCGCTGCGATTTGTGAGCTTGGCATTGATGAAGTCTATGCAGTTGGCGGCGCTCAGGCAGTCGCGGCGCTCGCTTATGGAACGGAGACGGTTCCCGCAGTTGACAAGATCACCGGCCCGGGAAACAAGTATGTTGCCGCGGCCAAGAAGCTGGTTTTTGGCGTGGTGGGCATTGATTCAATCGCCGGTCCCAGCGAAGTGATTGTGATTGCTGATGACACGGCACGTGCGTCCTTCGTGGCCGCGGATCTGCTGGCCCAAGCGGAACACAGTGATGATGCGTGCGCCATCTTGATCACTACCAGTGACACGTTGGCCGAAGAGGTGGCTCGTGAATTAGAAGCACGGGTCGCCGAACTTCCCAGGCGCGAGATCATTAAAAAATCGCTGACGCGGGGTGGCGCGATCGTCTTGGTTGAAAACTTGAATGAAGCTTGCGATCTGGTGAATGAAATCGCTCCAGAGCACGTGGAGATTATGAGCCGTGAGGTGGACCGGATCGCGGCGCGGATACGAAACGCCGGCGCGATCTTCTTTGGCGATTACTCTCCGGAAGCGGTCGGCGATTATCTGGCCGGGCCGAATCACGTGCTGCCGACTGCGCGTACCGCACGCTTTTCTTCCGCGCTTGGAGTTCACGACTTTATCAAGCGCACTAACACAGTGAAGTTCTCAGCCGAGGAGACTAAGCGTACTGCGCCGCTGATTGCGGCCTTGGCGCGGGCAGAGGGCCTTGAAGCGCACGCGCGATCGGTATTGATTCGACTGGATGAGTAATTTTGAATGAGGCATCCTCAGACGATTCGATTAAGTTAGATCGTTGTTACTCTAATATCGGTCACTCGGTGAAGCGGTTTTGTGGGTAACTCAGTAGTAACAAACTCTGTCGCTCCGGCTGATAACGCTGCGGCAATATGTAACGAGTCCACGGCCGAAAGTCCGAATTTGCAGGCAGTCGAAAGGGAAAGGAGAGTTGGCTTTCCCGATTAAAGTAAGATGGCTTGGGAATGACTTCGAGTCGAATAAAGAAACTGGAGACAAATTCACGTTCTGGATCGTCAAGAATGGCTAAAGCATTATATGCGCTCTCGCCGGAACCGCGAGCCGCGGTAATGAGCACACCCGAGTCTACGAATGTGCGAATCTTATCGGTCACTCGATTCCAGCGCGGAAACTCCGCCGCGACGTTCAGCAATCTCACGGCCAAGCTCTTCGTCATCGAGCAAAGGGATACCCGATTCGATAATGGCGGCGCGCGACGAAGCCAGCCTGCGACCAAGTTCGGTTCTCGGCTCGAATTTGCTTAGAACCTGATCGACATCGGCATGGTTGGATTCGTCTTTTAGTAGTCGTGACATCTTATTGATCTGTGCCGGGATTATAACACTGAACAGACACAAGACCTTAAGATCAATGTCAAAGCCTCTTAACGCGATTAAGGCAAAGGTACAGGCGCTGCGAGCTTACTCGCTGAGTTCCGACCGGGCGAGCATCAAGCTCAACCAGAATGAAAATCCGTGGAATTTGCCGCCGGAGATCGGGAGCGAGATTTTAAGACGCGTGAATGAAAGGCCATGGTCGCGTTATCCCGATTTCCACGCCCGGGCTCTCCATGAGCGTTTGGCCGAATTTGCCGGCTGGAAGGCTGACGGAATCATTGCCGGAAACGGATCGAATGAATTAATTCAGGCTTTGCTAATGGTGACAGTTGGATCGGGAACGCGAGTGTTGATTAGCGAGCCGACGTTTGCTTTGTACCGGCAGATAACGACCGTGCTGGGCGGTGAGGTGATTAGGGTTCCGCTCAGTTCTAAATTGACTTACGATGGCGAAGCGTTGCGTAGAGCAATTGAATCAGCCTCGCCGCAAGTGACCATCATCTGTTCGCCTAACAATCCGACTGGCTGCGTCATCGATCCAAAGGATTTGGAATCTTTGCTTGAAGCGACCCGAGGTTTGATCGTGATCGATGAGGCCTATCACGAGTTTTCCGGAGAGAGCGTTGTACCGCTCCTACGGCAGCATCCGAACCTGATTGTGCTGCGTACCTTTTCCAAAGCAATGGCCATGGCCGGTTTACGCGTCGGTTATCTGCTCACTGCTCCTGAACTGGCGCAAGAGATCGCGAAAGCGGTGTTGCCATATAACCTCAACGTCATTTCGCAGACTGCGGCCCAAGTTGCTGTTGAAATGTATGAATCAACGCTGAAGCCGCTCGTCAATCTGATTTGCGCGGAGCGAGATCGAGTCTACGAACGGCTGAAGGAAATTAAGGGTCTTGAACCAGTGCCTTCGCGGGGCAACTTCATGTTGGTGCGATCTGCGATGAGTCCGCGACTGGTATTCGACGAGTTACTGCGACGCGACATCTTGATTCGCGACGTCAGCGCCTATCCGATGCTCGGTAATTATTTCCGCATCAGCGTGGGAACGCCTGAGGAGAACGATCAACTCCTCGCATCGCTGCGAGAAATATTTGGCTCGGTTGACACGCCGCTCTAATTCACACCGCGGCTTTAGCCCGGTGGGGATGAGCGCCATTGAGAAGGGAAACCGTTTAAACGGTTTCCGGAAGCTGACTACGCCAGTGGTCACCGGGCTAAAGCCACGGTGTGAGTGAGACAATGACGAGAAAAACCAAAACCCGCGCGGCTGAGATTCACCGCAAGACGAAAGAGACAGATATTCGAGTCTCACTCACGCTTGATGGCCGCGGCATGGCTCGCATATCGACCGGCGTTCCTTTTCTCGACCACATGCTCGAACTATTTGCGAAACATGGTTTGTTCGATCTTGAAGTTACCTGCAAAGGCGATCTGCATATCGATGATCACCATTCGGTCGAAGACATCGCGATTTGTCTGGGCGAAGCATTCCACAGTGCGCTCGGCGACAAAGCCGGCATCTCGCGTTACGGCGAATCAGTGGTTCCGATGGACGAAGCTTTGTGCCGCTCGGTGATTGATCTCTCGGGTCGCTTCTATCTGGTCTATGAAGTTAAAACGCGACGGCAGAGCATCGGCAACTTCTCAGTCGAATTGGCCGGACACTTCTGGCGCTCGTTCGCGGAAAAACTCAAATGCAACCTGCACATCGATCTGCTGCGTGGCCGGAACACGCATCACATTTTGGAATCGAGTTTCAAATCAACGGCGCGCGCTTTGAGACAGGCGGTGGAGCTCGATTCGCGAATCAAAGGAGTGTTGAGCACGAAAGGAGCGCTTTAGCATCCCAAGAGTTTTTCCCTAGCCCAGGCGTTCACGCCTGGGAAATAGTTCAGAACGTTTAGAAGATGGGCTTGAGCCCATTCGCGTCCGAAGAGACTGCTAAGCCCCATAAATGGGGCTCAACAAAAAATAGGCGCTTCACTGACCCAGGCGTGAAGAGTCCGTGTCAGAACCGCGAGCGGTAGCGACCGGATCATCAAGTTTCGACGAATTGTTAGGATCCCATCGCTACCGCTCCGGGTTCTGACACGAGTTTTGACACGGAGTCTGACCGGCCAGAGGACTTAGGGGAATGCTAGAGGCATTATGCCGAGTTTAGCAATTATTGATTATGGCGTAGGCAATCTGCGCTCGCTCGAGAAAGCATTCGCAGCCACCGGGACGCAGGCAGTTGTCAGCGATGACGCGTACGTTCTCCGCGAAGCTAAGGCCTTGGTCCTGCCAGGTGTCGGCGCATTTGGCGCTTGCATGAAGGCTCTATCGGAGCGCGGCTTCGATCGCCTTGTCGTCGAGCGCGTCGCAGAGGGAACTCCGCTGCTCGGAGTCTGTGTCGGCATGCAGTTGTTATTCGAAGAGTCGGAAGAGTTTGGCCGAACTCTGGGATTGGGGCTGCTGAGCGGAAAGGTGCAACGTTTTGCGGACGATTTGCCGGTGCCGCATGTAGGTTGGAATCAGGTTCATCAAACGCGCGCGCATCCGCTGATGTCAGGTATCAATGACAATTCATTTTTCTATTTCGTTCATTCGTATTACTGCGCCGCCGATGAACCGGAGTTCGTGTTGGGAAGAACCGACTACATCATCAGTTACGCGTCGGTCGTAGCGCACAAAAATATCTCAGGCGTGCAATTTCATCCTGAGAAAAGCCAGGCCGCGGGGTTGAAGCTGTTGAGTAACTTTGCGCGCTGGTCCAATGAACTTCAGTTTGTCGCGATTCCCTCTCCCTCTGGGAGAGGGTTAGGGTGAGGGCTTAAGTGCAGAGAAGGGAGCAACCCTTTCTTTTCTTGCGATCGTAGCTACGCCCCTCACCCCGGCCCACTCCCAAAGGGAGAGGGAGTGATACCCCAGTGCTTCCCCAAAGGCGGAGCTACAACCATGTTAGCGAAACGCATCATTCCCTGTCTGGACGTTGATCGCGGACGTGTGGTCAAAGGCATTCGCTTTGTCTCGTTGGTTGACGCGGGTGATCCAGTGGCGCAGGCGCGCGCGTATGACTCCCAGGGCGCTGACGAACTTGCATTTCTGGATATCACCGCGTCGTCTGACAAACGCGCAATCATCATAGACCTGGTGCGGCGCGTTGCTGATGAGGTTTTCATTCCTCTTACTGTTGGCGGTGGCCTTAGATCAGTCGAAGATATTCGCGCGATTCTTCGCGCCGGCGCCGACAAGGTCTCGCTCAACACGCCCGCGGTGGAGCGGCCTGAGTTGATCTCCGAAGGCGCGGAAACTTTCGGCAGTCAATGCATGATCGTGGCGATTGACGCTCGACGCCGAGACGCGAGCGATCCGAAGAAAGGATGGCAAGTTTTCACGCATGGCGGACGCCAGAATGTTGGTTGGGGCGCCGTCGAATGGGCTGCTCGCGCAGAACAACTCGGGGCCGGCGAGATACTTTTGACCAGCATGGATCGCGATGGCACGCGCGCGGGTTACGACCTTGAGCTAACCAGGGCGGTCAGTTCGGCAGTACGCATCCCGGTGATTGCTTCCGGTGGAGCAGGACGCCTGCAAGACTTTTACGAAGTACTTGATGATGGAGGCGCCAGCGCCGTCCTGGCTGCATCGCTCTTCCACTTTGGTGATTACAAGATTGGGGAAGTGAAGGATTATTTGCGCGCACAAGGAGTCACGGTCAGATGAATTTTGATGAAATTAGATTTGACGAGCACGGCCTGGTGGCGGCCGTTGTGCAAGATGTGCAGACGAGCGAGGTGTTGACGCTCGCGTACATGAATGAAGAGAGTCTTCGCCGTACCATCGAGACCGGCGAGACATGGTTTTGGTCGCGTTCGCGCGCGCAACTCTGGCACAAAGGTGAGACCTCGGGCAACACGCAACGCGTCGTTTCGGTAACGGTTGATTGCGATGGAGATGCGCTGCGCATTCTGGTGCTGCCCAATGGCCCTGCGTGCCACAAAGGTGAAATGTCTTGCTTTCATAATCTGATCCATCAGGACCCCAAAGCTATTGGACAACGAAGGAATGGATCGATCGGCGAGGTTCTAAACGAACTTTATTCGGTCATCGAATCGCGCAAGCGAGTACTGCCGGAAGGCTCTTACACCGCGTATCTGTTCAAACAGGGACTCGACAAGATCCTAAAGAAACTTGGCGAGGAATCCAGCGAAACCATCATCGCCGCGAAGAATGAAGATCGCGATGCCCTGGTCAGAGAGTCTTGCGATCTTCTTTATCATTTGCTCGTGCTTCTTGCGGAGCGTGAGGTTTCTCTAGCAGAAGTGCGAGATGAGTTGTCGCGCCGGAGTTCTGTTTCTCCGTAAAGTAAGACGTCCCAGCGACGCAATGAGCGATGCGGCAACGGCGTTCAGAGTACCGACTTTAGTCGGGTATTAGTCTCGAAAAAAGGCCCGACTGAAGTCGGTACTCTATACGCCTGGCATCGATGCTGCGTTGTGGAATGTTTGGAAAGAAATCGCGGAACTAAATTAATCCGATGACTGTAGATACTGGCGAACTCAAGCAAACTCTCGACTTTGCCGTCGGTATCGCGCGCGAGGCTGGTGCGATTACTCTTCGCTATTTCAAGACTGCAGTCGTGGCTGAGCGCAAAGCTGACAACTCGTTCGTGACGATTGCCGATCGCGAAGCTGAAAGGTTTCTGCGCCGGCAGATCGAGCAGACTTTTCCCGACGATGCGATCTTGGGCGAAGAAGAACTTGCGAAACCAGGCACGTCTGGGAGGCGCTGGATTCTCGATCCAATCGACGGCACCTATTCGTTTGTTCACGGCGTGCCGTTGTATGCGGTGCTGATCGGTTTGGAGGTTGATGCGGACCCACTTCTCGGAGTTGTCAATCTCCCCGCGTTGAATGAGATCGTCTATGCGGCGCGCGGGCTTGGCTGCTTCTACAACGACGAACCGGCGCGTGTTTCTTCTACCGCGTCGCTCGATGAAGCGTTGCTGTTAGCGACGGATTTCGGAACCTGCGCGGAATACGGATTTGCTCCTGCCGCAGACGCATTGCAGCTAAGCGTTCATGCGCGCCGCACCTGGGGCGATGCCTACGGTCACGTGCTCGTAGCCACCGGTCGCGCCGACATCATGCTCGATCCGGTGATGAACATTTGGGATTGTGCCGCGCTGTTGCCGATCGTTGAAGAGGCGGGTGGAACTTTCACCGATTGGCATGGCGAAAGAACCATCGACGGTGGGAATGCAATCTCGACGAACGGAAAACTCTTTGAAGACGTGATGGTTGTGATTAGAGAGGAGCAGAAAACTCCCTCTCCCTTTGGGAGAGGGCTGGGGTGAGGGATTACCGAGTTGAAAAATATTTACTTCTTTTTTCCTCTTAACGCTGCACGCCCTCACCCCGACCCTCTCCCAAAGGGAGAGGGAGGAAAGGTAGTTCAATGCTAATCATTCCTGCCATCGATTTGCGCGACGGTTGTTGTGTGCGCCTGGCCCAGGGTCGCAAAGATGCGACCAAAATCTACAACGCCGATCCGGTCGAGGTCGCGCTGAGTTTCGAGGACGACGGCGCTGAGTTGCTTCACGTCGTCGATCTGGACGGCGCTTTTTCTGAACCAAACTCTCGCAATCGCAAAGTACTTCAAAAAATCATCGATACGGTCGGTATTCCCGTCCAGTTCGGTGGCGGCTTGCGAACTACCGAGGACGTGTTTGAGGCGATCGATATAGGTGTACACAGAGTCGTAATCGGAACCATCGCTGCCGAATCACCGCAGACGTTCGCTGAGATGTTGGCAAAATTCGGTTCAAAGATTATTGTCGTCGGCATTGATGCGGTTCGCGGGCACACTGCTACTCGCGGCTGGGAAGCTGAAGCTGAGATCGATGCGTTAACGCTGGCCCGTCGCGTCGCAGCTATCGGAGTCGAGCGAGTCGTCTACACCGACATTCAACGCGATGGCATGCTTACTGGCCCGAACATCGAACAGACCAGTTTGATTGCGCGCGAAACTGGTTTGAGAGTGACGGCGTCAGGCGGCGTATCATCGATTGACGATCTGCTGAAGTTGAAAGCGGTATCTGAAAGCGGCGTCGATAGCGTGATTATCGGCAAGGCGTTATATGAACGGCGGTTCACTCTCCGGGCAGCTCTGGAGGCCAGCGAATGACTAATGCTCAACCTTCAGGATTCTACTCATTACCGCCAACGCTCCAAGATGATAAGCGTTGTGATCGGCAACCAGGAGCGCCTCCCGTAGAATCGTCTGTCCGTCGCCGTGCGCAATCTTCGCAAACAGATCGGTTGCAGGATCGGTGACGAGATCTTCCATCTGCTTTAGGTCCGCGCGAAAAGTTTCGATGGTTTCGTACCAAAGTTCGGTGTTACCTGGTTCATCCGGCTTCGGCCAATAACCGTCGGGAAACTTCGGCGATTTGTGAGCAGCGTCGCGGCTAAACTCCAGGATGTCCCATTGCGCTATGCGCATGTGTTCGATTACTTGCCAGGGCGTGTAAGGAAGGCCGTCAATTTTCCGCCTGCAGAGTTCCACGGGAAAATCGGCGACGAAATCATCTAAGCCCAGGTGCGCGCCGCCACCACGAAGCAGAAACAGCAAGTGATCGCGTAAAGATTTGTCTTGGTCAAAATCCATTTGTTCTTTTACCCTCCCGGCGTCTCATTCATAAAAGCCGAGGCGTATCCATTGTTGTCGCGCCGCTAACTGTAACGGTTCGTTCATATTTATGAAGATTGCACGAACGACAAGCAAGTGCGAGGTTTGTTTCTCCATCAGTGCCATCACGTGAGATCGGAATAACATGTTCGACTTCAAATGGAAGATTGAAGATCTATACCACATTAGGAAGATACTTCTGTTTGATCGACCGGACGGGCCCCGGGTAACTTGCGACTGATTCGATAAGTGTCGTAGCGGCAAACCGCAGCGTAATCACAGAACTTACAAGTGATCTTTCCGAGTGATGGCTTGAGCGGAAAATGGCCCATTCGCATACCATCGATGAACTCCCAAACTTTCCGCCGCACCTCGCGACGAATGCGCTGCCATTCGATGTCATCTAACTTGGTCTTGGTGCTCGTCACGCTGGTGTAGTCAGCGAGGGCCGCACGGTATAGCCCCTGATTGAGACGAGGGCCGGCGCCGCGGAGACGGTAATAGCCGCCGCCAACTATTTTGTATCCGGGCAGAAACATTTGTTCGAGCGCGGCCAGATAAATCGGAATTTGCACCTGTCGTCCGGCTTCGATGTCTTCAACTTTCGCCCCCTGTGATAGCTTGTAGTCGTAAGCGATTGCGACGTGTTCGTGCTCGTCAACGTCGACGCGATCGATTTGACCTTGTAGCAACGCGGTCTCGGTCTCGCGGCCACCGGAACGCTCTATCTTCAAGAAGTCCGTCAACGACCCTGGATCGCTCGCTTGCGAAGCACGGCCGAAGGCGAGTTCGAAATACATGGGAACGATACCACGCTCGCGCGTTCGCTCTTGCAAACGCAATTCATAAAGCAAGACCTGATCGAGAATCAATTTGCGAATCTCGCAATCAATTTCCCAGATGCGCCGATTCAGCGGCGGGACGAGTCTTTCGTGCTCGTCAAAAACCTGATCCGCAACTTCCGCAAGTTGACGACGCAGCGCTTCTCGATCCTGCCCAGGCAGATATTGTTTGCGGTGCTGTTCGAAGAATCGTCTCAGAATGTCGTGCAGCAATTTGCCGGCATCAATCGCTTGTAAATCGAGCGCGGCTTCGCTGCGCGGCTCGAGTCTCAAGACGCGGCCCGCGAAAAACCGATAGGCGCAGTTGCCGTAGGTGCTAAGCGCGCTGGCACTATGAACGTAATCCGGTCCGAAGTGTTGGGCCAACATCGAGCGCAAGGCTTCATTCGTGATCTCGCCGTCGAAGCGGCCAAACCACTCACCGTTTCTTTCGCGTTCAATCTCAACTCGCCGAACCGCCGCCGGCGAAATGTAACCCCGCAATTTCGCGCTCGCCAGCAAAACCGCAATCTGTTTCTGTGGCAGCAGATCGCGCCGATTCGCCTGATGTCGATGCCGCTCGTCCTGGCGCACCAGCGCCAACGCGAGCTCCGGCGTCGTAGAAATGTGCTCGATGTCCCGGGTATCAACGTCGCTGCGAATCTGCACTCTTGCGATCTCGACGGGAGCAATCGCACGCTGCAATTCTTCGAGATAATAAGACGCCACAGTCTCATTACCATCGTCGGTTGTGAGCGGCCTGGTGAGATAAAGACGGTCAGTTGCCCGACACGCGGCCTGATAGAAATAATGTTCTTCTTTCAGCAGCGTATCGGTGGAGATGTCTTCGAGGATCACGCCGTATTTTTTCAGGCGCTCGCGCTCTTCGTGCGGATAAAGCCAATCGCGCGAAGCTCGCAGCGGAAAGCCGCCTTCGATCATTCCCGCGATGAAGACGCTGCGAAAACGCAATCCGCGCACGTCCGTCGCTTCCAGCACGCGCAGGCCGTCACGATTGGCATTGCTAATCAAGAGCGATTGCGAATTTAGAGAACGCTCAACCTCATCGATGAAAGCAGGTAGGGTGACAGGTCGCAGAAGCCCGCGCTTCAGCAAGGGCTTGGTCGCCCTCCCTAACGCTTGGGCTTCTGATACCACTTCGCTGGCGAGCTTGAAACTACGCACCGCGGCGGCCATCGCACGTCGCAGACTCTCCAACCCGCGAACGTCGACGATGGCTTGCGGAAGGCCTGAAGGATTGCTTTTCTGGAATGGTTTTCTCACTTGATTTGAGAAGTCGAGGTGATCGAACAGCATCATCAGCGCGCCGCGTAGTTCTTCAGGGTCAGCTTCCGCGGGCAAATCCGCGACTAGTTTTTGCAAATGGCCGAGAACCATTGAAGTCCAGGCGATCGCCGCAGGATGAACGGGCACCGGCCGCTTTCGTTTTGCTAATTCCTCTGCGGCCTCATCCGGAGTCGCGACGGTCATTTCTTCGTGGTCCTCATTGTCCGCGATTAATGACCTTGCGGCTTCAGGAGAAGGGAACAGGTCGATCAGACGCCGAGCGCGGTCCAGCCATGCGTTTACGCGCAGCTCGCTGCCGACGTAAGCGATTACGTTCTCGATCATGTCCGGGGCCCACTGTCCGATTCCTAGACCGGCGCGTAAGCGCTCCTGATGTTGAGCGGCATCGAATGATTGAGAGCGTTCTGTTCCGCCGTTGTCGTGCAGCAGGGCGACGAATTGTTTGTCAAAGGTTTCGGCCAGCGTTTTCTGGTCTTCCTTTGGCAGCGAAAAGTAACCGGTCTTTATCAAATGGGCCAAGTCACTGGCCCTGGGATTCTTGAAGTCTTCCCGCGACGTCTCCTTGAGCAGTTGAAATAGTTTTCCGCATGCTCGGACCGCCGGAATTTGTTGAGCCTCGACACGCCGTTCGAGATTGCACGGGATCGATTCATCGGCGCAGACGCGCAAAATTGTCTCCGCGTACGCCGAGCGTTCACGCACTACGACAGCAATATCGGAGAGCTTGTAGCCTTCCTTAAGGACTAATGATTTGATTTCTTTGGCAATCGATCTGATTTCAACTTCACGATCGCTACATTCGAAAAGCGATGGAGCGCCCGCCGGAGCGCCCGCATCCTGCGGGCGGACCGCAGGCATCCTGCCTGCACCTGATGATCCTTCACCGTCAGAATTGAACAAGCGCTCACGCAAAGAACTAACGGCTCCGCTCACGACTACCTGGTCACTCCCATGCGTAACGTCGAACCTGTCGATCGCCATCAAATGGTCGATCGTCGAGTGAAACGGACGAAAGATTTCCTGGTTTCGCTCATCGCCGTTGAGATTAACAATCACATTCGGCACGGCAGGGATCAACCATCTCAACATCTCACCCTGCACCGGCGTGAAATCAAAGAAACCGTCGAGTACCAGCAAATCAATCCGGCTGAGCCACGGTAGATAAACCCTTCGCCCATCGAGTTCGCCACGTAAGACTTGCAGCGCGCGAAGCTGGTCGGCATCTTCATCAGTTAAGCCAAAACGATCCAGGCTTTCGGAATAGGCGGCAAAAATCAATGCTACTTCGCGATCGAAATCCAATTGTGAAAATTGGCCTTTGGTTTTTGGTTTTTGATCTTGGGACTGGAAATCCTGGGCGCGCAAATCAATAATGCTCTGAAACTCTTCCGCAGTCTTGCCGGCGCGCTGAAGCTCGCCAATCAACGATGCGACCGTGTTCACGCAGCCATCGCGATGCGCCAACGGCCGGATCGCCTTTAGCTTTCCGGCACTTCCGAGTTGCTTAATGATTTGCGAAATGAGGGTACGTCGCACCGGCAAGTCTTCGCGATCGATGGCTAACCGCGGAGGCAGTGACGCGCAACTTTCGGCATCGAACGTCTCTGACGGGCAAGCTTCTGACCCGAGCGCGCTCGATAAGACCCGTCTGACGAATCCGCGGAAGAGATAAACGGGAAACTCATCCCAGACTCCTCTAACGTTTCCTCCATCCAGCAGCCTTTCGGTAACAAGATCGAGTAGCGAATGCGAAGCCGCAAGGTATAGCAGCCGATCGAGCTGACCCTTCGAAACGTATTCCGCGCAGCGCGCCAGTAAGCGCTCGCGATTCGTTCCCAGTACCGGACCTAGCCAAATTTCTTTCGACACGCGCGTTCAAATTTCTCGAGAAAACATCCCCTCAGAAGAGCTTCGGGTGATGTTCACTCAACAGAGTACCTTTACAAGACTTCCAACATACCTCACGAAGTTATTTTGAGATTATAAGGCTTCGTAGATGTAACACGATAGCGTCGATACCTGGTCAGGGTGCCGGGAATTTGTAGATAAGACTCCCTCTCCCTTTGGGAGAGGGCTGGGGTGAGGGCCTAGCGCCGGAGTGCAATCACCTTTCCCTCCTTATTCGAGAAGACCGAAGAAGCAAAGGAGTAAAATCTTCTTTTTCGGTTACTCATCTATGCCCTCACCCCAACCCTCCCAAAGGGAGAGGGAGTTTAACTACAACAGCTTGGCACAGTGCACTTGATCGAATGCGCGCGGCTTTGGGTTTGCCGACGCCCACGTCAAGCGGAATTCGCAACACCTCAAACTGTTCACCTAACGAAGCACCTTATCGAAGAATTCGATTACCGGCCGGTCGTACGCCTCTTCCTGTTCGCCGGTTGAAGCGGGAAGACTGACGCCGGTCAGGGGCAGATCCCTTTTCAGTTCGACGGGGCCATTAAAGCATTTGCTCAGTTGTAGAGTAGAGCTCTGCCACGCGTCTCCGGCTCCACCGGCCAACAACAGCGTGTGGACATCTTTTAGGGAACGGGCCAATTCGCACGACGGCGTGCTTTGATACTTGCCGAGTGCGTAGAGGCGAATACCCCAATTGGCCAATTTCTGAAGCACGGCATTGTTCATTCCGGCACGGCCGCTGGTTGCTGCGCGTATCAGATCGTCGGGTGCGGCCGGCGCAGAATCCAAAGCCAGCGCGCGAATTTCAGGATAGCGCTGCGCGGCTTCCAACGCGGCGTATGCGCCCAACTCGATCCCGTAAACGCCGATTCGACCCGCTACTTGCGGCTTGTTGGCGTTGGTCTTACGAGTGTGGAGATAATCAATTGCCGCCGTCACGTCGTCACCTTCGACGGCGCCAAGCAGACTCCAGCTTACCAGCGGATCTTCTCCGTGTCCGCGCAAATCGGGCCAGAGCACCGTGAAGTTTGTGCTCTCGTGTAATTTTACGGCGAGGTTCAAAAGCCACGAACGATCAGCCCCGTAATGATGCAGGAGAATTACCGCGGGCGCTCCTTCTGCGCCCTCAATTAACCAGCCGCGCGCGCTTGTGCCGTCGTGATTACGCCACGTTGCGTCCGTCGCTTTCAGAATCGGACCGGTGACTTTCGAAAAAGTTTGGGGTGTGACCAGATAAGCCGCGCGTGGCGGGCGGGTGATACCGTGAACTATCCAAACCGTTACGCCTGCGAATGCCGCCAAGACCACCAGAAGGATTGGCAGAAAAGCTCTAACTAATCGTTGCGCAGCTCTTTGTCGGGCTGACATATTGATGCGGATTATAACAGAATGATCCGGTCGCTACCGCTCTCGGTTCTGTAACGCCAGAATTGACTTCGCTCGTTCGTAATCGGCAGGCGTGTTGACGTTGACAAAGAAGTGTTCGGCGTTCGGCAGACCGGCGAGTTCCGAAAACTCGACCCAACGTGTTGAGACGCTAGCCAACAAGGCACGCGGTGTGTGTTCATCGGAAGCAATTAGCCTTTCGGTGGCAGCTAAACACCTTTCGCGTCGATAAAATGCGCAGAGAGGTTGTGGTCGCCCATCCGGCTGAACCGGAACGACGGTATCAAATGGTTCCTTCGCGAATTGCCACAATCGCGCAAACAACTCGTCCGTTACGAGCGGAAGATCGCAAGCCACGATCGCCGCCCAAGCTGATCGACAAGCAGAGAGGGCGGCGTGAAGTCCACCGAGCGCCCCCCATCGCTCATGCAAATCAGGTATGTTTTGAAGTGGGGAAAGGCAAGCCTCTTCGCGGGAGCCGACCAGGCGCACGGCGCCTGCAATGGGCCGCAACGCGGCAGCGATGAGTTCGACTCCGGTTTGTCCATCGAACTTAAGTTGCGCCTTGTCCGAGCCCATGCGACTCGAAGCACCGCCAACCAGAATGAATCCCTCGACATCAAACATGCGCCGTTAGCATGCTATTACTTTCTTCAGACTTGAGCTATAGTGAGTTACAGTCCCGGCGGGTTGATATCATTGCATCGCAGTAAGAAGAAGAATATGAAATCACTGAACCACCTTACTACATTTTCCCTCGTCATCTTTACCTTATTTGTTGGATCGATTGTCTCGCTCGGTCAGGGCCGCGCCGGGAACCCATCTGCTACCTCTGGTGGCACGGACAAAACTGCTTCCGGCCAGAAGATAGCGGTTAAGACGGCGGCGAAAACCATTCCCGCCAGCACGGCACTCTTTTCCCTGGAGGAAGTAAAACCGGGATTGAAGGGCGTTGCTCGCACCGTTTTTGCCGGCAGCGAGCCGCAGGAATTCACGCTGGAGATTCTGGGCGTCCTGCCGGGATTTACCGGGCCGCGCCAATCAACCATCCTGGCGAGACTAAGTGGCCCGGGTGTTGACCGGACTGGCGTATTCGCGGGCATGTCCGGCTCGCCGGTTTTCATCGATGATCGATTGGTGGGCGCCATCGCCTACAGCTTTCCGTTTTCAAAAGAACCTATCTGCGGCATCACGCCAATCAAGCAGATGATCGAGATCTTCGAGCAGGGAAACGAAAAGCCGAAAGGCGCCACCGAACCGCGCGCAGTCTCTTTTTCTCAACTCGCGAGTACTGAGTGGAAGCCAATCCTGCCAAGACAATCTTTTCAGTCGTCGCCATTGATTGCGTCGGTAGCCGCGGGGTCGCCACTCGCGCCGCTGATGGGGCAACAGATTCAGGAGATTGCTACTCCGGTGGTTTTCAGCGGCATCAGTCAGGAGAGCCTCTCATTGTTTTCGAGTGAATTGTCAAAGAGTGGTTTACTGCCGGTTTCCGGCGTCGGCGCATCGTCACCAATGACACCACTCGAATCGTTTGACGAAAAGACTTTGACGCCGGGCGCTTCGGTTAGCGTGCAGTTAGTGCGCGGCGATTATTCAGTTGCCGCTTCAGGCACTGTGACCTTTCGCGATGGCGAGCATATTTACGCCTTTGGCCATCCGTTTCTTAGTCTGGGGAATGCGGATATGCCGATGACCGAGAGTTCGGTCGTAACCGTGATTCCGAACGCGTTTAATTCGTTCAAGCTCGCAGTTCCCGGCCGCATGGTCGGATCGATCTCGCAGGATCGCGCCACAGGTATATTTGGCCAATTGGGCCGTGCGCCGCGGATGATTCCCGTGAAGCTCAATCTGCATACCAGCCGCGATCGCGTCGAGCAATTCTCTTATGAAGTAATCAGCGATGAATTCCTGACTCCCTTGCTACTTAACCTGACAGTATTCAACAGCATTGCGGCGCGCGAGCGGTCGGTGGGAGAAGCGACGGTGAGCATCGACGGGTCGATTACCATGGAAGGCCAGGACCCCATTAAGTTGCAGCGGCGTTTTTCGACGGCCAATGCGGCGGTGATGGCGGCGGGTGCGATAGCAGCTCCAGTCGGGGCGTTGATGAGCAGCGGCTTTGACAACGTGAATATCCGCGGGATCGTTTTGGAGATTACGTCGAGCGAGGACAAGCGCTCCGCCACCCTGGAGCGCATCTCGTTGGACGCAACGGATGTTGTTCGCGGGGAGAATGTCGAAGTCCAGGCTTACGTGCGCACGGATTCAGGGAAGCAATTCGTTGAGCGTATCCCGGTACAGATACCTGCCGATGCTCCCGCAGGCCAATTGATGATTATGGTTGGCGATGGCGCGACCTTGCAGGAGTCTTCTTCGGCTCGGGCCTTCGTGCCCAGAGACCTGGGCCAACTGGTGGGCGCGATAAATAAGATTAAGAAGAATGATAGGCTATATGTAAGGCTGCTGCGACCGGCGCCCGGCGTCGTCATCGGGACGAGCGAGCTTCCGAATTTACCACCCTCAGTAGTCGCAACTCTGAACAGCGAACGCACATCCGGTGGTTACACGCAAATGTCGCTCTCGCAACTTTACGAGCGAGAACTATCGCCCGCCGATTTTGTGATCACCGGCCAGCAAGCGATCTCAGTGAATGTTAAGTGATTTGAGATTGCGAAGACTTCCGTCGTCGCCGTAACTTAGCCGCCACACCTGCCAGACCAAGTCCCAGTAAACTGAGAGCCGCCGGCTCAGGCGTCGCGGTCGGCTCCGTTTCCGTTCTGATGTCAAACTGGGCCTTCAGAAAATCGCAGAATTCGCCCGGACCAAATCCATCGATGCTCGTGGGCACGACACTAACATCGACTGAGAAAGTGCCGAAGTCGAATGTCAATGGATCAGACGAAATAATGTGAACGGTATCGACGAACGTTCCAATGTCTATGGTGCCCACGATGTTCAGAGTTTGCGTCACTCCGTTTATCGTCACGTCCTGCGCGAAGTTAAAATTGTATGTTCCTTCAGAGCCATGCCCGGTGAAGGCAGTAGTAAAGGTCAAAGGATTCAACAGGGCGATGAAGCTGCCAGAGCCATTTATCGTCTGATTGCCAGAAGCTGCTGTTCCCAGTAGCGAATCCATTCCGGGGACGCCGCCTCCGTTGTTGCCCAAACCGCTGAGTGAAAATCCGCCGGAATTGATCGTAATCGAATCGGCCTTCGTTGCTGGCGCAATCGTTAACGAGACTAGTAGAGCAGCCAGGCCAAAGGCCATCTTAGTCAGAAATCGCATTTGCATCTCCCTCGTTTTCCTCGGAAATTGAAATAGCGTCGAATGCGCCAGAGTCACCCAAACGTGAGACTTTAGCGTCCGCCGCGTACTCTAAGAAGAAAAACTGCAAAGAAAAGAAACCGATAATCGAATTGGGCTTCCAAAAAAAGGCATTTCTCTAGCACAGGCGTTCACGCCTGGGAGAATGAAGTGGCTTGATTCTTGAGCCCGATTTATGGGGCTTTCGCTAATACTAAGGAGTTTTGCCAAAGCGTCCGAAGGAGTCTGTCGGGAAAACAGCGGCGCAGCGGCGAAATGTTTATGGCTCGCTCGCAAGACCCATTTTGAAGAGAGAGTGTCAAAACTCGTGTCAGAACCCGGAGCGGTAGCGACGGGATCCTAACAGTTCCGCGAAACTTGATGATCCGGTCGCTACCGCTCGCGGTTCTGACACGGATCCTGAACGCCTGGGCTAGAGAAATGCCTTTCTTGGCGGCCTGCGAGAGCGGCTGGGCTTGGCGATGATCAGGAATCGCCGGGCCGACTTGGGGATTTGCTCGACCTTAATCAGCCCGAGCATAGTTTCGAGTTGTCTCCGGAGCGCTTCGCCGGCAAAAACCAGGAGAGTGCAATTCGTCGGCGCCCAATCGATTAATTTGGGAAGCATCTCCCGAAATCGATCCAGGGCGCGGCACGTGATGAACTTCACTTCCGGAACCGGGATAACCTCAAATCGTCCGCCGATTAAACGCACGGGCGTCGCGCTGTTCGCGTGGCGGAGAGCTTCGCCAAGAAAAATGAGCTTTCGTTGCGAAGACTCTATTAAGGTGACGCGGAGATCGCGTCGGACAAGCAGACATGGGATGAGTGGAAGGCCCGCGCCTGAACCAACATCCGCGACTCGGGCGTTCAACGGCAGGTGGTGAATTAGCACGAGCGACTCGAGAATGTGACGCGTAGCAAACTCTTTCGGCGAGCACGGCGCAACCAGATGCAGCCTGGGATTCCACTTCAGCAAGAGTGCGTAGTAGTCGCTCAATCGCTCGATGTCACGGTCTGTGAGTTGGACTCCGAAGTCTGCGGATTTGTCATGCAGCGCTTCGCGGAACCTTTCAATCGATGTTGGCATTTGGCGGCTCGTTACAGAACCGGGAGCGGTAGCGACCGGATCATGTTACATTACGACAAACAACGATCCGGTCGCTACCGCTCCCGGTTCTGTAACGAATAAATGACCAGCGAATCATTAAGAGAGCAGCACGAATCTTTAGGCCGCGCTGTAACGAAACTGATCAGCGAACAGGCCGCCAAACTGGATTCCGCGCCGGTGACTTCGCCGGCGACGCCGGCCGAATTACGAACGCTATTCGATGAACCGCTTCCGATTAATGGAATGCCCGCTGAAGATATTCTGGCCCAGTTTGCTCGCGACGTGGCGCCGCACGCGATGCGGATTCCCAGCCCCCGTTATTTCGGTCAGTTTAATCCCACGCCGCTCGCCATTGGCGTCTGGGCCGACGCTTTGTGTTCGGCCCTCAATCAAAACGCAGGCGCTTGGAGAAACGGGCCAACCTCAGCGCTTATGGAGGACCGCGCGATCCGATGGTTATGCGAGCTACTTGGTTATGGGCCGGGCGCTTTTGGCGTCCTGGCCAGCGGCGGTTCGGAAGCGAACTTGCTTGCTTTGAAATGCGCGCGCGATTCCGTCGCGGACAATATCACCGGACTGGGAATGCGCGCCGCGGGTGAGTTGGTAGTCTATGCTTCGGAACAATGTCATTTCTCCGTGGAAAAAAGCGTCGACATTCTCGGCCTGGGACGAAAGAGCTTGCGGAAGATCGAAACGGACTCGCGCTTTCATATTCGACTCGACCTACTTCGCGAAGCGATCGATGAAGATCGAGCCGAAGGGCGCGTTCCCTGCTGCATCGTGGGAATGGCCGGCGCTACTTCAACCGGCGTAATCGATTCATTGCCCGAACTCGCGGCGATTGCCCGTGAGCACAACTGCTGGTTTCATGTCGATGCAGCCTATGGCGGAGGGCTGGCCTTTTCAGACCGGCACAGAGACAAACTGCGAGGGATCGAACTCGCAAATTCGATCACCTTCGATCCGCACAAATGGATGTTCGTGCCATTTGCCTGCGGCGCGACGCTCGTCCGTGACGGCGGAAGCGTTCTGCGCGATTCGTTTGATATTTCCCCGGAGTATCTCAGCGAAGATCGCGGGGGCGCCGACGTTGAATACGATTTCTTTCGCTACGGCCAGATGGGTACGCGGCGCTTCAACGCGCTGAAACTTTGGATGGCTTTCAAGTTTATGGGAAAGCGTGGCTATGCGGAAACGGTCGAGCGTCATATTGAATTAACGGAGTACTTTGCCGGCCGGCTTGACGA
Source organism: Acidobacteriota bacterium (assembly GCA_003222845.1). Lineage (GTDB taxonomy): Bacteria > Acidobacteriota > Blastocatellia > Pyrinomonadales > Pyrinomonadaceae > UBA11740. The sequence continues at coordinate 24,311 of QHXG01000003.1, forward strand.
ACTACCGGACTTTGAACGCGTCGGCGAGATTGAAACGGCCGTGTGCTGCTTTCGGTATTTACCGCAATGGGCACGTGCGCTGGCCCAAACAGATCAGGATCGGGTCCAACAGGCTTTGCAGCAACGAATCGAAAAGAGCGGCCAGGCTTTCTTCCCATCAACGATTCTGCACGGCCGGCGGGCTTTGCGCGTCAACATAAATAGTTATTTGACTGAGGCCCGCCATGTAAATGATCTGGTAGAATTGCTCGTCGTTGAAGCCCAACAGATTCAGAAAGGAGAGTTTTAGTGAACATCGAGAACGAACTTGGTCAATACGTTCACGCCTTGCTCGATAGCCAGGGAAAGTTCGTGGAGGGCGCGGAAAGAATTATCGATTCTATGGTCTCACTAACTGATCGTCTGGAGCGTTGGATTCACGTCGCCGAGTCAGTGACTGACCAGATGGAGCGATATGCGGACTTGTGCAAAGAACTGGTGGAGACTAATCGGCTGATGCTGAAAGCACTTGGCGAAACGCAAGCGTCCATAAACGAGAACACTAATCGGCTCGACAGCTTTATCGGCAAGCTTGAGAGTTATTTTGGCAGCGGGGCAGGCCTCGAATACGAGAATTGATACTCGGTCGAGTATCGAGGCAAGGTGATGCTAAGCGGTTCTCCTAAACGGAATAGTGGGACGAAAAGGTATCTTGCTGCGTGGGCGATCGGGTTGATGCTGTGCACATGGGCCAGCGCGCAAATGCTCGAGGGAATATCCTCGATTGCGCGGGAGTTGGAAAGATCGACCTGGGTCTATGTCGCTGTAGCTTCGCCCCTCACCCCAGCCCTCTCCCAAAGGGAGCGGGAGTCATTTACTCCGTCCGCACCAGGATCGCCGCGTTCACTGCCCGCCGTCCATTCGCGCTCGGAATTCGATTCCCTCGCGGTTGTCTATGATCCAAATACGCCGTACGCGCTGCCGCACGTGCTGTTCGTTATTGACCGGCAGAAGGGCAATCGCATCTATTACGTCAACACCAAGCGATACGCCTTTCATAAAGATTTCGTGAACGGCACGTATCTCTCGTTGGAACGTGGCCAGGTATTTTTTGAGAATAACTATCTGAAGGCGAATCGTCGTTTCATTATGGGCACGATTGCCTATCAGACTCCGGTGCGCCGCTGGACGTTCGAATTTTGGGAAGGCGATCTAGTTCCCGCGGATCAAATCAAACTGGCTTCCGAGATCATCAATAAGTCTTTTTTCACACCGGTCTCATTCAAACCAAATTCTTCGCGACAAGATTCGGTTTCAGCAGACCTGGGTTTGCCGCGTGTTCTGCAGACTGACATTTCAAAAGAGCAGGACTATCAGGCATTAAACGTAGCCAAAGCCTTGGGCCGTATTCACGTCATTCCCAAACTCGACGAGCATGTCGAGATCGGTTTCAACGAAATCCTGGTGCTCGATGAGGTGCCGGTGCAACTTCCGCCGGTCGCCGGAATCATCACCTCCAAGCCTTCGACGCCGTTGTCGCACATCAATCTGCTGGCGAACGGCTGCGGAATTCCGAACGTCTATATCCAGACCGCGCAGGAGTTGTTCAAGCAATATAACGGTTGGTGGGTTGAGTTCGACGCGCGCCACGATACTTCTTCAATCAAGCGCGCCGACCTGAAAGCTCTTGCCGAATACCAGAAGAGATTGAAGGAGCGGCTGGATGTGATGAAGCCGCGTTCCGATCTTTCGGTTACGCGTCTTGCGGATTTGAGCGAGCAGCGAGCAGCTTCCGTAATCGCCTATGGCGCGAAGTCGGCGAATCTCGGCGAGTTGATCCACGCTCGGCTTACCGGTGTTTCCATCCCGCCGGGTTTCACGATTCCATTCTTCTACTACGATCAATTTCTGAAAGAAAACAAGCTTGACGATGCGATCTACACCATGCTGAACGACCAGAAGTTTGTTCATGACCCCGCGTATCGTCGCGCTTATCTCACGAGAATTCGTGAGCAGATCCAGCGGGGAACCATGAACGCCCAACTGCGAGTCGAGGTGCTCCGACGCTTGCGGGCCGAGTTTGGCACCAAGGGAGTCTTCGCGCGCAGTTCTACCAACAGTGAAGACTTGCCGAACTTCAACGGCGCTGGATTGTATTCCACGATGCCAAACGTCCGCGGTGACGAACAACTGATCGAGGCAATCAAGTTTGTATGGGCCTCGGTGTGGAACTTTGAAGCTTACGAAGCGCGTGAGCGCGCGGGCATCGATCACATGAAGATATTCATGGCGGTGTTGATTCAGGAAGGAATCAACTCTGAGAGCTCGGGCGTAATGATCACCGCCGATCCATTCAATCGCGAAGATAAGGACCAGGCGATCTACATCAGCGCCAAACGCGGTCTGGGAATGAAAGTCGTCGAAGGACAGCGAATCGCCGAGCAGGTCGTTTACCGACCGCGAGCCAACGCCGTGCAGGTGTTGACGCGCTCTGAAGAAGACAGTCTGCTTACTTTCGATGAGCGTGGGGGAATCAGGGAAATTCCGATCAGCGGCGAACGGATCGTATTAAGTGACGAGGTTGTTCGTCGCCTGGCGAATGCCGCCGCGAACATCAAGCGCGTGTTCGGCGGAAAGGATCAAGACATCGAATGGGCCTACATGAAAGGACAGATTTACATCGTTCAGTCGCGGCCGTTCATTCCGGGCGGGTGATCGATGTCACGAAGAAGAGGAGGTTGGGCTTTATGGAACGCATCATGACAATTGCCGAAATCGAGTCTCAATTTGATTCCGAATGGGTTTTGGTTGATGACCCTGAGACAAATGATCGACTTGAAGTCTTGAAGGGGATGGTTATTCATCACAGCAAAGACAGAGATGAAGTCTATCGAAAGGCGGTGGCATTGCGCCCCAAGCGCTCCGCGATTCTCTACACTGGTGAAATTCCAGAAGGGACGGAGGTTGTGCTGTGAGCTATTCGTTCGATGCCCGGCACGGACTCATCATCCTGCTGGCCGAACTGTTTGGCACTTCGGGCAGTATCATTGTGCGGCTTGCGCTGGACACTGGCGCGACGCGCACAACGATTAATGTCGGATTGCTTACCACAATAGGTTACGACCCTTCGTTAGTTCCGGACGCATTCAAATAACCACTGGCAGCGGGGTTGAATATGCTCCCTTGCTTTTGGTCAGGCGGGTCGAAGCGTTGGGCCAAGGCCGCACAGATTTTCCGGTGGTAGCTCATACGCTGCCTCCAAGCGCAAGCGTTGACGGACTTCTGGGGTTGGATTTTTTCCGTGGGCAGATACTTAACCTTGACTTTAGAACCGGTGTCGTCACGTTGATCTGACGGCCTCCGATTAGTAGCGCTGCAACTCAAATGGGACAATTAGTATTTCATCAAGGAATTCTAAAAGACCACGTCGCTTTTGTGACTGGCGGGGGCACGGGCATCACGGGCGGCGTCGCACATGCACTCGCTGAGGCCGGCGCGAATGTGGCGCTTGTCAGTCGGAGCATTGAACATCTCGAAACCGCCGCGAAAGCGATCAATGAAGCCCGTGTTAGGGAGGGTTCCGATCCGGAAAGCACGAGCATCGGGGAGGCTTTTGCGGTCGCCGCCGACGTGCGCAAACCCGAAGAAGTTGAAAAAGCCATTGCTGCCACGATCGAGCGTTTCGGAAAGATCGATATCGTCGTTAATGGCGCGGCGGGAAACTTTCTTTGTACCGCCGAGGAGCTTTCGCCCAATGGCTTCGGCACGGTTGTCGATATCGATCTAAAAGGAACTTTCAACATCTGTCGCGCCGCCTTCGCAGAATTGAAAAAGAACCGCGGCCAGATTCTAAACATTAGCGCGACGCTGCATTACCTCGGCACACCTATGCAGCTTCACGTCTCAGCCGCGAAAGCCGGCGTCGATGCGCTAACCAAAAATCTCGCGGTTGAATGGGGTCATTACGGAATTCGAGTTAACGCCATCGCGCCCGGCCCGATCGAAGACACTGAAGGAATAAAGCGGCTGGTTCCTGAGCCGATAAAAGAAAAAATTCGCCAGCGAGTTCCGCTCGGCCGCTTTGGATTAATCAAAGACATAGAGAATGCCGCAGTATTTCTGTGCTCAGACGCGGCGAGCTACATCAACGGCGCCATCATTGTCGTTGATGGCGGTCACTGGCTGGCGTCGAATAGCTTGCGTTAACGAGCCTGGGCGATCTTCAGTTTGGGGTTCGTGCTGGAACCGATGATCGTGGCGCCAGGTTATTGTTTGAAATTGATCAAGATCTGATCAGAATCACGTCACTCGTCTGCGTGCCACGCGAGAGCGCGAGTTGTTTCCCATCGCGCGAGAAAGCGAACCGGAAAATGCGCTCCGAAGTAAAATCGGTCAACTGTTTCGCCGGCGTGCCATTAATGGGTTGCGCCCAGAGGTTCGAAACGCCACCGCTGGTGAGAACGTAAACAACCGCGCTGCCGTCTGTGGTCCAGGCCAGGTTCGTGCCGAGCTGTCCCGCCAGGGGAAGTGTCTTGACGGGTGGTCCACCCTGAAATGGGATGATGGCAAGCTTGACGGGGGAATTCTGATCCTCAAGATAAAAACAAACGATCTGTTTTCCATCGGGTGAGATAGCCGGGGACAAAGACAACTTTTCAGTGAGTTGCCGGGGCTGGCCGCCATCAATGCCGACCTTCCA